>CAXTNS010000153.1:0-11857 GCA_964245465.1 uncultured Thermoanaerobaculia bacterium | reverse complement strand
GATCTGGCAAGTCCCCCCACTACCAACCTCGTAGGAGGGGGCACCGGACGGTTACGGGCTCTCGAGGCTCTCTGGCTGAGCTCGCCCATGGGAGACCCCGCGGAGGCTCCTCCAAGGGAGGCGCTCCCGAGTGAGACAGCTCTGAGTGAGGTACCCACGAGTGAGACGGCCCTGAGTGAGACACCGGCCGATGCGCCCGCCCGTGTATCGCGGCGGGGGGACGTGCTGAAAGACGTCCGGGCCGTCCTCCCTCGCCTTCCCGAGGTCTTCGAAAAGAAAGACGTCGTCCAGGCCCTTGAATACAAGCCTCCCCGGGCCACGCTCTACCGCGTGCTGGCGACGCTCCACGATAACAAGGAAATCACAGTCGTCCGCTACGGCGACGGGCAAAGCCAGACGCAGTACCGGAAGGGGACGGGAGGGTAGCGCTGGCGGGTCAGACCGACCTCGCCTCCCAAGCCCTTACCACCCCCGGTAGCTCCGAACAATGGGGGCCAAGCTCCGAATATCTGGGGAGCGAGCTCCGAACATTTGGCGCCTCTTCCGCAGACACGTCCTTACAGGCCCTCAGGGCAGCGCAATCCTCTCTTCAGGGTAACTGGCAATTTGCTGGTGGCGGATATAGACTACTGCCACCGAAGGAACGCCAACCCCCGGAAGCCGATCTCCTCATCGACTCTCTATGAAATTACGCCTGGATCGCGTTCAGGAGTTGGCGAAGGGCGCTGACCTGGAGGTCAAGGCCGCCCTTGGGCGCGATGGCCGGGGCGAGCTTCCGAAGTCTTTCTGGGAGACGTACTCCGCGATGGCCAACACGGATGGCGGGGTGGTCCTTCTCGGGATCTCGGAGGTGGCCAAGGGCGCCTTCCAGGTCATTGGCCTGACGGACGCCGCCAAAGTCCAGAAAGCCCTGTGGGATGGTGCGAACAGCCGGGACCAGATCAGCATCAACCTGCTCGGGCCGGATTCCGTCCAAGCCGTCGAGGTCGAGGGCAGAAGGATCCTGCGGATCCTCATCCCTCGCGCCCGAAGGAATCAGAGGCCCGTGTACGTCGGTCGCAATCCCCTGACGGGCACTTATCAGAGGAGCTGCGAGGGGGATTACCGATGCGACAGCGAAACGGTACGGCGAATGCTCGCGGAACAGGTGGAAGACGAGCGGGACGGCAAGATCCTGCATCGTTTCACCCTGGCAGACCTCGATTCCTCCACCCTGGGCGAGTACCGGAACGCGGTGCGGGCGGCCAAGCCCAACCTCTCCTGGCATGAATTTGATGATCAGGAGTTCCTGAGAGCGTTGGGCGCCTGGAGGCACGATCGGGAGACGGGAGAGTCCGGAGTCACTCTCGGGGGCCTTCTGATGTTCGGCCGATTGCCGTCCATTCAGGAGGCGGTACCCAACTACATGCTCGACTACCAGGAACGGCCCGCGCTCAAAAGGGAGCCCCGCTGGCTCGACCGGCTGACGACGGATGGCGACTGGTCCGGCAATCTGTTCGATTTTTGCCGGATGGTGCTGAAGCGGCTTTATAAAGACCTCTCGGTTCCGTTTCAGCTCTCAGGCGCCACCCGCGTCGACGAGACGCCGGTCCACGTGGCGCTGCGCGAGGCTCTGGTGAACACCTTGATCCACGCAGATTTTTCCGGCCGGGTTTCGATTCTCGTGGTCAAGCGGCCCGACCTCTTCGGCTTCCGGAATCCCGGCTGCATGCGGATCGCTCTGGAAGACGCCCTGGCCGGCGGGACCAGCGACTGTCGAAACCGCGTGTTGCAGAGGCTCTTTCGCATGGCGGGTTATGCGGAGCAGGCAGGATACGGCATCCCGACGATCTACTCCGGTTGGCGGAAACAGCTCTGGCGTTCGCCCATTCTCCGGGAGCGGAGACAGTACCCGGAGCAGACCTTCCTGACCCTGTCCATGCTGAGCCTGCTCTCCGAGGAGACGGTGGCGGCCCTGGAAACGCGCTTCGGCCTGAGATACCGCAATCTCTCGGCAACCCAGCAGATGGCCCTGGCCACCGTCGCCGTGGAGGGCACGGTGAGCCATGCGCGGCTCAAGACCATGGTCCAGGACCACCCCAGGGACATCACCGCCGCGCTCTCCTCCCTCTGCCGCGAAGGGTTCCTCGAGTCAGCGGGCGTTGCGCGGGGGACCTACTATTTCTTCCCTGGGGAACCGCCAGCCCCCATGGACGGCGAGGGGCCCCTGCTCTTCGAGGGCGATGCCCAGCCCGGAAGCTCCGAACATTTGAGCTCCGAACATTCAGGGCCTTTGGGGGCTTCGAGCTCCGAACATTTGGACGGAGACTCCGAACATTGGGCCCGCCTGCTGGAGATCGCCAGACCCGTCCGGGAGAGCCGCAAGGCCCCCAGGCCCCGGGTCGAGGCCGTTCTCACCGAGGTCTGCCGGCCGGGTTACCGCACCCTCCGGGAGCTTCAATTGATCCTGGGAAGGGATGCCGACTTCCTACGGGTCCACTACCTGAACAGGATGGTCAAGGATGGCAGAGTGCGCCTGAAGTTTCCGGAAGCCCCCAACCATCCCAATCAGGCGTACGCCTCGGGCGCCTAGAACATATACGCCAGCGCGAACGCCACCTGGGCGCCCATCATCATCAGGTACATGTGCTTCCAGGACGGGTGGTTCTCCGTCTGGGTGAGCGAGTTGGGATCGCGCAGCAGCAGCCAGACGGTGTAGGCGCCCCAGATCGTGAAAAGGATTCCGAAGGCGGTCAGGATCGCCGGATTGCCCGTGAGGATGGGGTGCTCCGGGTTCTGGGGGTCGCGGAGGATGGTGCCCAGGGGCACGAAGAGCCAGGGGATGATGAAGAAGGGGGCGATGATCCAGGCGGCTTTCTTGACGCCGTGGATGATCGGCAGGGTCTTGCAGCCGCCGGCGCGGTCGCCTTCGATGTCCGCGAAGTCCTTGGTGGAGGCGGCGCCGATCAGGAAGAGGCCGATCACCCCGCCGATGTACCAGGGCTCCGTGTACCAGACCTGAGCCACCATGGCCCAGCCCGCCACCTTGAGCAGGATGCCACGCGGAATGGCGATGGTGTAGTTGGCGAGCATGCCCCGCGCCTTGGTGCGCCCCAGCTCCGGCGCTGAATAGACGAAGGTGAAGATCAGTCCCGCGAGGTAGATGAAGAAGGTCGCGTGCTGGGAGAGGGGCGCCGTGAGCTTCGCCTGGAGCGTGTCGTACGGGTGGGGCACCACCAGCCAGGTGGGGAGGAGCGCCAGGGCGTAGAAGATCCAGGAGAAGATCCAGGCCTCGCGGATCGAGAGGGCACCCGTCACCAGCGGCCGGTTGGGCTTGTTGAGGCGGTCGATCTCCAGGTCGTAAATCTGATTGATGGCGTTCGAGGCCGCGTTCATGAAGCTCGCGCAGAGGGAGCCCAGGACGACCGTCCAGATCACCGAGGCGGTGAGGCTCCGCGAGGGGTCCGGATTATGGACCGAGCCGAAGGCGCAGATGGCGCCGGAAACGATGCCCAGGAGCGGCGGCAGGAGCGTGAAGGGACGGGCTAGCTGGGAGTAGAGCTGGAGCTTGGAGGCTGGGGGCGTCATTCATGAACCTCAAGAGACCAATGGGGCCAAGGCGGCGGCGATCAGGGCGCCGACCAGGGTGTTGAGGAAGTTCAGAGCCTCGTTGTCAAGCAACTGGCGCTTTTCGAGGGCCGCGCCCACCACGCTCTCGAAGGTGGTGCCCAGGAAGGCGGCGACCCCCACGGCGAGCACGCCCTTCCAAGGGAAGAGGCCCACGCCGGCCCCGATCGCGGCGATCACCAGCGAGGCGAAGATGCCGGCGAGCGTCCCTTCGAGCGAGACGGCGCCCTCGGTGCCGCGGGGCACGGGGCGGAAGGTGGTGATGAGGAAGGTGCGGCGGCCGAGGAGCTGGCCGATCTCGCTGGAGGCGGTGTCGGCCGCGGCCGTGGCGAAGGCGCCCGCGAAGGCCAGGGCGAAGACCACGGCGATCATGGGAGAGGGGGCCAGGGCCGCGAACACGGCGCAGGCCGTGGCGACTCCCGCGTTGGCGAGGGCGTGCCGCATGCCCCGGCGGCCCTTGTTCTCCTGGGCCAGCCTGGCGGCGGCCTTCCTCTTGTAGCCGAACTTGGTGCAGGCGCTGCCGATGACGAAGAAGGCGAGGAGCAGCAGGTAGCCCCGCCAGTCGAGGAACGCGTAGATGAGGAAGCCCACCAGGAAGCCCGCCACCACGCCGGAACGGTCCACCGTGCGGGCCGCGTAGGCCGCGGCGGCCAGGGCCGCGTTGACCAGGGCGGCGATCAGGAGCCGCGGGGCGAGGCCTTCCTGGCGGAAAAAGGCCTCCCAGTGCCCCTCGGTGAGGACGAGGCCGAGGAGGAACAGGCCCGAGACGAGGGGCACGCCGATGTTGTCGTCCAACCCCTGGGGCAGCGACTCCAGGGCCGCGGCCACGACGGAGGTGGCGAAGCAGACGGCGAGGGCGAACCCGAGACTGTATTGATGATCCCGAGGCGTCCAGATCAGCAGCGCCGTCGAGGCGAGGGTGCCGAAGAGGACGTAGGCGATCGTCCCCGCCCAGCTCTTCCGGGGGTTCCAGGGGAGCTTGCTCCGGCCGCTGGCCATGCCCACGAGGGAGGCCATGCCGTCGCCGAAGGCGAGGATGCCCCAGGCCGCCGCCGCCACCTCCAGCCGCTGATAGAAGGCGAGGATCAGCAGCAGCACGGCCAGCGGGTAGAGGATGATGCCGAGCGAGGTGCCGGACTGGTGCTCGGCGTCGCGCCAGAGCTTGCGGCCGCCGATGCGCGGCAGCAGGAAGACGTTGGAGGCCAGCGCGACGGCGGCGAGGAGGGCCGCGTAGAAAGGTCCCAGGTATCGAAGGGAGAAGGCGATCAGGCCCACTCCCATGTGGACGACCTTGCGGGCGATCTCGCCGCGGGTCAGCGCCCGGCCTTTCAACGTAATAACCCGCTTTCCTTGAGCCAGGCCACGGAGGAGGCGAGCCCC
Organism: uncultured Thermoanaerobaculia bacterium; assembly: GCA_964245465.1. Lineage (GTDB taxonomy): Bacteria > Acidobacteriota > Thermoanaerobaculia > Multivoradales > UBA5704 > DATARR01. The sequence goes on along the minus strand of CAXTNS010000153.1, from coordinate 6,871 downwards.
TCGGAGAGCGGACGCGCGCGGTAGCCCAGCTCTTTTTCCGCTTGGGCCGAGCTCAGGGCCCAGTCGTGCCGGTAGACGTCGACGAGGTCCGGCGTGAGCTGCGGTGTGGTGCCGCGCAGCCTGGCCCAGGCCTTCTGCGCGGCGCCGGCCGCCTTGGCGATCCCGTCCGGGAAGCGGAGCGTGGGGATCTTCGCGCCGGTCAGGCGGCCGACCAGGGCGTAGAAGTCCTTCTGGAGCACGTTCTCGCCCCCCAGCACCCACCGGTGTCCGCGGCCATCGGGCTTGGGCTTCTCCAGGGCCAGGGCGATGCCTTTGGCCACGTCGTCCACGTAGACGTAGTTCCAGCGCCGCTCGGGCTTGCCGATGAGGCCAGGCAGGCGGCCGTTCACCAGGTCGAGCACGTGGCGCAAGACGATATTGCCCTCGGTCATCTCGCCCGGACCGTAGATCACACCGGGGTAGACCACGTCGAGGGGCGCTCCCGCGGCGATGGCCCGGCGCGCCATGCGGTCGGAGAGGGTCTTGGTGCGCTCGTAGTCGTTGATCCAGGCGCGGTCCCCGGCGTCCGCACTCTCGTCGAGCAGGCCGCCCGGCCCGTTCTCCGTGGGTCCCAGGGCCATGAAGCTGGAGACGTAGAGCATCCGCTCGACCGATCCCGCGGCCGCGGACTCGGCGGCGGCGAGGACGTTTTCCAATCCGCCCACGTTGATGCGGTCGAACTGCTCCCTGGGGGCCAGGATCTTGACCAGGGCCGCCGCGTGGACCACGGCGTTACAGCCCGCGATGGCTTTCACCAGGCTCACCCGGTCGGTGACGTCCCCCTCGGCGAACTCCACACCCTCCGGGAAACGCTCGCGAGAGGAGCCGCGGCGCACCAGGAGCCGCAGCGAGTGCCGGGGCGCAAGCTCGGAGACGATGCGGCGCCCGAGGAAGCCGGTGCCGCCGGTGATGAGAATTTTCATACCCTTCTCCGCGATCTGTCGATCGTAGCGCGGAAATCTTACCCTACAGTCTTCCAGAGATCGGAAAGCGCGTCGTCCAGGGTCCGCTCGGGCTGCCAGCCCAGGGCGCGCAGGCGGCTGTTGTCTCCGGAGAGGTAGGGGATGTCGAAGGGACGGGGAGGATGGACCCCTTCGCGGACCTCGACCGTCCCAGGGGCGACACCCGCGATCCCGATCAGGCGGTGGAGGGCGTCCCGCATCCGGGTCGCCTGGCCCGTGGCCAGGTTGTAGACGCCTCCGCGCTCCCCCTTCTCGGCCAGCAGGCGGTAGGCGGCGGCGCCGTCGTCCACGTGGACGAAGTCGCGCGCGGTGGAGAGGTCGCCGACCTCCAGCACCGGCTCCTTCTCGTTCCGGCGAATGCCGGCGAGTTGAGCGGCCCAGGACGCGAGGGCAAACTTGGGGGCCTGCCCGGGTCCGATCAGATTGAACGAGCGGACGATCACCCCCCCGTGCGCCGCCGCCAGCCGCTCGGCCGCGGCCTTGGTGAGGGCGTAGGGAGTCTGGGGAGCGATGCGGCGGCTCTCGCGCAGGGGCTGCGCCGCCTCGGGGACGGCGCCGTAGACGTCGGCGCTCGAAGCGATCACCACCGGCCGGCCGGCCGCCGCGGCGAGCACGTTCTCGGTGCCCACGACGTTCACCCAGTAGTAGCCGGGCATGAGCTCCCATTTCCAGGAGTCGCCGATGTGGGAGAGACCCGCGAGGTTGACGATGGCGTCTGGCCCGGCCGCCCGCACGGCCCGCTCCAAGGCGTCCCGGTCCGCCAGGTCCGCCTCGTAAAGGTCCACTCCCTTGAGAGCCGGCGGGACGTCGAGATACGTGCCGCTCACCCGGTCGCCCCGCTCGAGCAGGTGGCGGGCGAGCCGCAAGCCCACGAAGCCGGCGATCCCGGTGATCAGGACGTGCATCGGCCCCTCTAGCTCCGCCGCCTTCTCGCCAGCCTCTCCCGCCAGTAGTCGAGCAGGTCGCGCACCGTCTGCTCGAACGGGATCCGCGGCTCCCAGCCGGTGTCGGCCCGGAACTTGGAGCTGTCGCCGATCAGGATCTCGACGTCCGAGGGGCGCAGGCGGTCCGGATCGACCTCGATTTTTACGTCCACCGTCGAGTAGGAGAGCACGAGGTCGAGCATGGCGCGGATGGTGATGCCCGTGCCGGTGGCGATGTTGTAGACCTCGCCGGGCTTGGCCTTGGTGACGGCGAGCCAATAGGCGCGGACCATGTCGCGCACGTCGGTGAAGTCGCGGATGGCGTCGATGTTGCCCACCCGGATGACCGGCTCCTGGAGCCCCGCCTCGATGGCCGCCACCTGGCTGCAGAAATTGGAGGTGACGAAGACCTGCCCTCGCCGCGGGCCGGTGTGGTTGAAGCCGCGGGTGCGGATGGCCCGGATGCCGTAGCTCTGGAAGTACTGGTAGCCAAGGTAGTCCTGGGCCACCTTGGAGACCGCGTAGGGGGAGAGCGGCCGAAGGGGGTTGGTCTCCTTGATCGGCGTCTCTTCCGGCAGCACGAGGCCGTACTGCTCGGAGGAGCAGGCGATCTGGATGGCCGGGTCGAGCTTCAGGGCCCGGACGGCCTCGAAGAGGTTGGTCTGGCCGGTGACGTTGGTGACGATGGTGTCGTTGGGAGCGTTCCAACTCGACGGCACGAAGCTCTGGGCGGCCAGGTGGAAGATGTAGTCCGGCCGCGTGATCTCCAGGGCGCGGTGCATGGAGGTGTAGTCGCGCAGGTCCGCTTCGACCAGATGGATCTTGCGGTCGAGATGCTCCACGTTGTCCATGCGGCTGCGCCAGCGGAAGGTGCCGAAAACCTCCACGCCGGGGTGCTCGTCCAGGATGTATTCCGCCAGATGGGATCCGGCGAAGCCGGTGATTCCGGTGATCAAAGCTCTCATAAAGCGGCCCTCATTGACTCCTCCCTGTTCGCATCCAGGCCAGCAGTTCGGCCAGCCCCCGGTCCCAAGGCTCCACGGGACGGCCGACGATCTCTTCGAAACGTGCCACGTCCAGCACCGACCAGGCCGGACGGGGCGCCGGACGGGGGAACTCGGCGGTCGTGACGGGTTGCACCTCGACCGCGCTGCCTTCCTGGGGCCACTGCCGGGCGATCTCGGTGGCGAAAGCGTACCAGGAGACCGGCTCCCGGTTCTGGTAGTGGACCACTCCCGTGGCCCCACTTGCCGCAAGATCGAGCAGCGCCTTGGCCAGGAATGGCGTGTAGGTGGGGCCGCCCACCTGGTCGTCCACCACCCGCAACGGCACCCTGCCGGCCTCGATCAGGCCCACCAGGGTCGCCACGAAGTTGGGACCGCCCGGGCCGAAGAGCCAGCTCGTTCGCACGGCGAGCGCGCGATCATACTCCAAAGCCCGCCGTTCGCCTTCGAGCTTGCTCTTGCCGTAGACGGAGAGCGGCCCCGTGGGCGCGTCTTCGCGGTACGGTTCGCGAGCCGATCCATCAAAGACGTAGTCGGTCGAGACGTGGACGAGCCGCGCCCCTACGGACTCCGCGGCGGCGGCGGCGTTGGCAGCGCCGGAGGCATTGACGGCGAACGCCCGTTCCACCTCGGTCTCGCAGGCGTCGACCTTGGTGTGGGCGGCGCAGTTGAGCACCACCTCGGGACGGAAGGCCCGGGCCTGTTCGAGGAGACGGCCGCGGTCCGTCACGTCGGCCTGCTGGCGGGACAGACCCAGGACGTCCCAGCCGCGGGACCGGGCTTCCTGCACCACCGCCTGGCCCAGCATGCCGGCCCCGCCGAAGACCAGAACCTTCATCTAGGTGATCCCGACCTCCGAGTTGTCCCCCAGCATGAAGCGGTAGGCCTTGGGCTTGAAGTCGGTCTTCACGATGCGCACGTTGCGGCCGATCAGCGAGCCGTCGATGCGCAGGGGGATCTCCCGGATCTCGCTGTCGGACAGGACGATGGAGTTCTCCATCTCGCAACGCACCAGCGTGCAGCGCTCGCCGATCGAGGTGTAGGGTCCCACGAAGGCGTGCTCGAGCCGCGTGCCGTCGCCGATCACCACCGGCCCGCGCACCAGGGAATCGATCAGCTCGACGCCCTCGCCGATCTGCACCCGGCCCTCGATGCGGCTGCCCTTGTCCAGGGTGAGGTGGGCGCCGCGCCGGGGCTCCAGGTCTTCGAGGACGATGCGGTTGGCTTCCAGCATGTCCTCCAGCTTGCCGGTGTCCTTCCACCAGCCGCGGACGATGTGCGGGTGGACGTCGAGGCCGCGGTCGATGAGGTCCTGGATGGCGTCGGTGATCTCGAGCTCGCCCCGGGCCGACGGCTGGATCCGGCGGACGGACTCGAAGATGGAGGAGTCGAACATGTAGACGCCCACGAGCGCCAGGTTGCTCCTCGGCTCCTTGGGCTTCTCGGCCAGGCGCCGCACTTTGCCCTCGTCCGTCAGCTCGGCCACGCCGAACTGCTCCGGGTTGGGCACCTCGGCGAGCAGGATCTCGGAGTTGCAGCCGAGGGCGCGGAACTCGTCCACCAGGCTGGTGATGCCGCCGGCAATGAGGTTGTCCCCCAGGTACATGACGAACGGGGAGCCGGCCAGGAACTCCTCGGCGATCTTGACGGCGTGAGCGAGGCCCAGAGGGGCCTCCTGCTCGATATAGGTGATGCGGGCGCCGAAGCGGGAACCGTCCCCCACGGCGGCCCGGATCTCGCGCCGGGTGTCGCCCACGATGATGCCGATCTCGGGGATGCCGGCCGCCACGATCGATTCGATGGCGTAGAAGAGCACCGGCTTGTTGGCCACCGGCACGAGCTGTTTGGCGGAGGTGTGCGTGAGGGGGCGCAGGCGCGTGCCCTTGCCCCCGGAAAGGATCAGGCCCTTCATAAGTCTTTATGGCTCAACCGTCGAGCTGCGGCTGTTCAAGTCGAGGAACGTGCCCACGTTCTTCAGGCTGAGCGAGAGCCGGATGTCCTTGTCCCGGGTGCGCGGTCCCTCGTTGGCCTGGAAGTCCCGCAATTCCAGGCGCAGCCCGAAGCACTGGGCCGTGTAATTCATCACAATCTGCTTCAATTGTACGAGCTGCTCCTCGATATCGTAGTTGAACTGGCCTTCGAGCCGCAGGTGCCAGGGCGTGATGCCCACGGAACCGTTCAACCGCACCTGGTTGGCCTGGCTCTGCCCCGTCTCCGGGCGAGAGCGGGTAAACCAGGTCGCACCCAGATAGTTGCCCGAGGCAGCGGCGCCGAAGCCGTAGTTGCCCGTGAAGCCGGTCGAGGAGATGCCGCTGAACAGGGTGTCGTAGTCCGCCTCCAGCTTGAAGCTGATCCGCTCGGCCGGGTTGAAGCGCACGAGCGCCTCGATCGGCCCCACCGTGGTGTTCACCCGCCGGTCGAGCACCGACGTCTGAAGCGGCTGAGTGGGATCGAAGCTGTAATTGCGGGCGATCTCGAAGAGGAAGATCTCGCGGGCCACGCCGTTTTCCACGTCCGGCTTGGCGAGGATCCGGTTGTCGAGCGCCAGGCGTCCCCGGTTGGTCGAGCGCGGGGTGTCCACCTCGTCGAACAAGGGGACGTTGAAGTCCTCGTCGAATTCTCCCAGGTAGTTGTAGGTCCAGCGCGGCTCGATGACGTGCTTGAACCGGGCGTAGCCGCCGATCTTGCGTTCAAAAATGCGAGAGAAGGAGGGGCCGACGATCTCGGCGCTGGCCACCGGGAAGCTACGCGACTGGGCGTCGCCCGTGAACTCGGTCTGGGCCTGATTCAGGCTGTCGCCGTACCAGGTCAGCCGCTCGCCGCCGGTGATCGAGAGCGACAGCCAGGGGAAGGTGCGGATGGGCAGCGTGACCTGGGGGAAGAGATCGGCCCGGCCGTACTTGCCGCTGTAGCTCTGCGGCCGTGAAATGTCCAGGTAGTCGAGCGAGCTCTGGAGCTGGAGGTAGAACGGCGAGCGGGCGATGCGGGTCTGGCGCAGGCGGTACTCGATCTCGGGCAGGCGCCGCTGGTCGATCGTCTGGTCGAAGCTGATGAACGTCTCCCGGCTATTGAACTGGGCGTTCAGCAGGTGCGGACCCCAGTTGCCGGTGACGAAGGCGCGGCTGTCGATGAAGCGCAGGGTGTTGCGGTCGAAATCGCGCTCGAAGTCGCGGAAGAAGTTGAAGTCCGAGAACTCCTGGAACTGCACGACGCCGCGCATGTTCCAGGGCAGGTCCTCGGTGGTGTGGTTCCACTCCACCTTCCAGCGCCACTCGTCGAGCTCGGGATCGCGGACGTAGTAGCCCAGGAGGTCGCCCTTGGTGCCCGCGGTCGGCTGGTAGCGGAACTCGTTGCCGAGCCCCAGGAAGCTCTCCGAGTAGGTGTCCACGTGGAACGTGGTGTCGTAGCTGCGGCCGAGCGCCCAGAAGTAGGCGAAGCCCATGGAGGCGCCGCGCCGGTCGGAGTAGCCGATGTTGGGCACCAGGAAGCCCGAGGTGCGGTCGCTCTTGACCGGCCAGAGGATGTAGGGGGTGTAGAAGACGGGGAGCTTCTTGGCCCGCATGGAGGCCGAGCGCACGTGGGCGTAGCCTTCCGCCTCCACCCGGGCCTGGCCCAGGCGGAAGCTCCAGTCGGGCACTTCCTGGTTGCAGGAGGTGAAGATGCCGTCGGTCACCAGATAGGTGTTGTCACCCGTCTTTTCCACCTCCCGGCCGGTAAAGTAGTAGTCGGGCGCCACCTGGCCGGTCGAGTTGGAGAGCTTGCCCGTCTTGGTGTCCAGGTTGAAGACCACCGTGTCGCCGGTGAGCCGGCGGGGTCCCTGGTCCAGGATGACGTTGCCCGTGGCGGTGACCACCTTGGTCTCCAGGTCCAGCTCCGCCTTGTCGGCCTTGAGGTCGACGTCCTGATAGCGGATCTGCACCGCGCCGGTCAGCACGGCGTAGTC
>CAXTNS010000152.1:11137-11903 GCA_964245465.1 uncultured Thermoanaerobaculia bacterium | reverse complement strand
AGACCGCGGCGCGTGTTCTCGTCACCACCCGCGACGGCAGCGAGTACCGGGTCCAGGAGGCGGACGTGCTGCCGTTCTCCCGCGGCCACGCCGTGCTGACCACGCCGCCCTATCCCATCCAGGACCCCAAGGTCGGCGTCAACCTGCGCTGGTACCTCGCGAACAGCCTCTACCGGAAGACCCTCCAGACGGACAAGGACCCCCAGAAGGTCGTCTTCCTCTCCATCCACGCCGACTCCCTCCACCCCTCGCTGCGCGGCGTCATGGCCTACATCCCCGCCGCCGACATGCGCGACGGCGTCTACAGCAAGAACGGCGCGGTCTACACCTCGCGCAAGGAGGTCCAGGAGAACCCGAGCGTCACCTTCCCGCGCAACCAGCGGGAGGAGAGCGAGGGCCTCTCGCGCGAGATGGCCAAGCAGATCGTGGCCGCCTTCCAGGCCGGCGGGCTGCCCGTCCACCCGTTCAAGCCCGTGCGCGACAAGATCATCCGTGACAACAGCGAATGGGTGCCGGCCGTGCTGCGCTACAACTCGATCCCCTCGAAGCTCCTGCTGGAGGTCTGCAACCTGGCGAACGACCAGGACCGCAAGCTCATCCAGACCCGCGCCTACCGCCAGAAGGTGGCCGAGGCGGTCGTCGGCGGCATCCTCGCCTACTACGGCCAGAACGTCCCCGCCGAACAGGTTGCCGAGACGGCCAAATGAACCTTTGAAACTTCTTTAGCGTTCAGACAGTATTGAAAGCCGTGGCCGTGGCCGGCCGC
>CAXTNS010000152.1:5313-11127 GCA_964245465.1 uncultured Thermoanaerobaculia bacterium | reverse complement strand
ATGAGGAGGCACTCTCCAGCCCTCGCGGCGGGCACCGGCACGGACACTTCGTGCGCGCGTGAAGGAAAAGCGCGCACACCCTGACAACGCGCCGTAAGGGCGGTTCTTACTCCGTATAGCCGGTCAGTTCGACGTAGCCGCGCCCCTGGACTGGCCGGCCGCGGTGAGTGCCCTCGACGTCGACCGCGCCCTCCCAGTAGCGGAAGGAGACGTTCAGCTCCTGGTCCGCCAGGACGGGCCGGACCTCTAGATCCAACTCTTCTGAGGGAATCCGAAGCTGCCAGTGGGCAGGATAGCGGGCTCCGCTCCGGGGGCTCCGCCACTCGCCAGCGTTCGCGATCGCGAAATCCGAGAGCTTCAGAGGGCGGCTCTCTCCGGCGGGACCGATCAGGGTGCCGCTGCTCGACGGATCAGCGGTGCCGTCCTTCTTCCGCAGCCGGTAGAGCATGAGGTCCGAGCCGTCCGAGAGCTGAAGGGAGAACCAGTCCCATCCCACCTGATCCCGCCCGAGCGAACTGGTGCTCCACTCGCGGTCCATCCAGGCGGAGCCCGTCACGGCGAACCGCTCGTTTCCCACACGGACGGTGCCGGCCGCGGGCATGCGGGTCAGGGAGTAGTAATAGGAAGCGTTCCCCGGCTCCGCGCTCTTGCGGCTCAGCCCTCTCTCCCCTTGAAGGACGGGAGGCTTGCCCTGCTGAAGCACGAGGTCGATCCCCACGCCGTCCTCTGAAGCCAGAATGCGCATGGGCGGAGCCTCTCCTGAGACCCCCTCCGCCCTCCAATCCTTCAGCCAGACGCGGAACGGCTCCCCCTGAGCCCCGGCGAGACCGAGAGCCCCCCGGCTCCAGCGCTCGAACGACCGGAACGTGCCGCTCTGCATGTCACTCACCGTGAAGTGGGCCAGCCAAGCCTGCCGCGTAGCCCAGGCGGACTCCCGGACAGGCATCTCCGGAGCCAAGGCCGAGCGGAAAAACGTGAGCTGAAACCCGAACCGCCGTCCCTCCGCCGTCTCCAGGTTGCCCGTGTAATACCACCACTCGGTGCGGAATTCAGGATGGGGTCCGTGGTCGGCGGGGAAGCGGAACTCGCGGGGCTCCAGGGCGCGGGCATAACCCTGGTCGTTTGCGGCGCGCAGGGCGCTCGAGACGGAGAGGGAGGCTTGGGGATCGAGGTCCGGTTCCCGGCAGCAAACGAGAGCCAGGCTTGCCAGAAAAACCGTGAAGAGCTTGACCCTCATAGCTGTCAACGCAAGCTGTTGTGGTCGAGGAAGACGGGAAGACCGAAGTAAAGCTGTTTGCAGAGATCTTGATAATTCCGGTATTGAATCCGAATCAGACCTTGGAGGTCCGAGGGGACGCTCCCGGTATCCGGAATTCTTCCGGTACCTCTCGAGCCATGGCCCAGAGATTCGCAGACCAGCATCGGTTTGCCGAGCGCGTGGGCGATGCCGATCTCTATATAGACGTTGGGCTTGTTCAACGTACCGAGGTTGTCGAAGAAGCAGAGATCCGCGCTCTTGATTCCGGAGATCACGTCGTCGAACACTCCCCTGGCGCTCAGATCATATCCCGACCACAGGAGCTGGATACCGTAGGGCTCGAACAGGTGGACTAAGTTGAATCTCAGCGATTTTTCAATGTTCTTCAGGAACCGATGGCCCACGAAGCAGGTGAGCTCTCTGTGAGCCGGCGAATCGCCGCCTGTCAATCCCTGAAGAAAGGGAAACTCGCGGCCACTGGGCTCTCGAAGGTAGATCAGGCGAAATGGCTTGTAACCGTCTACGACAACGGCCTCGGGAGAATCTTTAAAGAGCTTCTCGCTTACCGAGGCCAGCGACGAATTCTTGCGGATGGAGGCGAGACTATCGTGATACTCGCCGGTTGAAATCCGACCGTTGAAGAGCTGACTCTCGAGAAAGTTGGTCAGAAACTCGCGAATGAATGCTGCCGGCTCGACCGGACGGCCCACGTTTCAGAGTCGCCCGTAGACTTCCAGGAAGAGTGCCAGAGCCTTAGGGATCTCCTCGTCTCTGCTCTTTACGGTCTTGCGAGCGACATCAGCCCTCACCACGACCTTGTCTCCAGTCTTGGAGCTCTTTCCCTTCTTGACAGGGGATCCAAGAGATTTTGTCGTGGCGGCCATAAGCTATCCTTGACGGAACAATCATAGAAGAGAGGATCCTGGAAGTCAACGCCGGAAGGGTCCCTTTTCTGGGAAGATGAACCCATCCATCCGCTACTCCTCCCGCAACGCCAGCGCCGGGCTCGTCCGCGCCATCTTGTACGCCGGATAGAGACCGGCGAGAAGGGCGGCGGCCAGCGCGAGGAACAGGGCCTGGAGGAGCACATCCGGCGAGACCTCCATGCGGATCGTCCAGCCGAAAGAGCGGCGGTTGACGACGTAGATCATGATGGCCGCGAGCGCCAGGCCCACGGGGATCGAGAGGAGGCCCGCGGCGAGGCCCATCAGGCCGGTCTGCGAGGTCACGAGCTGCCAGACCTGTCCGGGCGTCAGGCCGTTCGCCCGCAGCACCCCCAGCTCGCGGGCACGCTCGAGCTGGAGCGCCATCAGGGAGGAGAGGACGCCGATGAAGGCGACGAGGCCGGCCAGCAGGCGCAGGACTCCCGTGATGAGGAAGGTGCGGTCGAAGATCTCCAGCGACAGCCGCTTGAGGGAGCGGGTGGACTGGATCGACAGCAACCGCTCCGAGCCGATCGTCTTGCGGAGGCGCTCCACGACGCGGTCCGGATCGTTCCCCGGCGCGAGGGTGAGCGCGAAGCCTGAGATAGCGGAGTCTTTCCAATTCTTCAGATAGGTGGCCCGGCTCATCAGGACGATGCCGCGGTCCGAGGCGTAGTCGTAGTAGACGCCGGCTACGGGGAAGTCCCGGTCTCCACGGTCGGTCCGCAGGCGCACCGTGCCGCCCCGGCCCACACCCGTGCGGTAGGCGAAGGGCTCGGAGACGAGCACGGCCCCGCCTCTCTGGAACCTCGGCCAGACCTCGTCCGCAGCGCCTTCCTTGAGCTCGAAGGAGCGCATCCCCTGGTCGTTCGCGCCGATCACCACCAGGCGGACGGCACCGGCGGGGGAGGGAATCTCCACGCGCCGGATCAGGCTGGCGCGGAGGACGCCCGGCACCAAGGCCGCCCGGTGGGCTACCTGGGGATCGAGATCGCCACCGGTGAAGCCTCCACCCCGGCTGGGTACGGAGACGTAGACATCCGCCTGGAGAGACATCTCCAGCCACCGCACCACGGTCTGGCGGAAGCTGTCGATCATCACGCCGACCCCAACGGTCACCGACACCGCGATCACCAGGGTGGCGATGGCCACCGCCGTGCGCGAGAGGGAGGCCACGACACCTCCGGCGGCCATCCGTCCCAGGATGCCGAGGAGCGCTCCCAGGGGGCGGCGGAGCAGGCGCATCAGGACGACCGTTGCTCCCGGGGCCAGCAGGGCGAAGCCCAGGATCACGGCAAACAGACCGCCGAAGCTCAGGCCCAGGCTCGTGCCCGGGATGGCGAGGAGAATCCCGCCGAGCAACAGCAGGCCCACGCCGGCGGCCGTGGCGCGGGGGAGGGCCCGGCGCATTCGCGCTTCCAGCGTCGAGCGGGTGAGCACGGCCCGTGGGGGCGCCTGCGTGGCCTCGATGGCCGGCACGAGCGCCGCCAGGAGCGTGGCACCGATCCCGATGGCCGTGCCTTCGAGGAGCACCTCGGGCGGGATGGACAGCTCGCGCACGGAGACCACGAAGTAGAGGTCGTTGATCGTCTGCGTGACCAGCCGCACGAGCCCGCGCCCAAGGAGCACGCCCGCGCCAAGACCCGCGGCCGTACCCAGGAGGGCCACCCCGAGCGCCTCGCCGAGCACCAGGGCGAAGATCTCGCGGCGGGTCACTCCCAGGGCGCGCAGGGTGCCGATCAGTCCCCGGCGCTGGACCACTGAGAAAGTCATGGTGTTGTAGATGAGGAAGAGGCCGCAGACCAGGGCGAGCTGCGAGAGGGCCGTCAGGTTGAGCCGGAAGGCGCTCGTCATCTCCTCCATGGTCCGCGTCCGGCCCGCGGCGGGGAGGATCTGGGCCCCCGGCGGCAGGACGCTGGCGGCGCGATTCAGATCCCCCTCGGACAGAATCAGGTCGATCCGGTCGAGCTTCCCCGTCCGGCCCAGGATCTCCTGGGCGGCGGCGACATCCAGGACGAGCAGGTCGGCTAGGGCCCGGCGGGTGTTCTCGTCCGCGGGCTCCAGCGTGCCGGCGAGCTCGATCCGTTTCTTGACGCCTCCCGCCCTCACCACGAAGGAGTCCCCGATCTTGAGCCCCATCTCGGCCGCCGTGCTCGCGGCCAGCACGCCCGCGCCGGGCCGGGTGAGCAGGGGGCCGAGATCGATCGAGGCTCGGTCCCTGCCGGGCGTACCCGCCAAGTAGGCGCGGAAGGGTGCCTCGGAAAAGGGATCGACGCCCAGCAGATGGAGCGTCCGAAAGGGCTGCCCGGGTTTCGGAGGGACCGTGACGTAGTCCTCCACGACCGGTGCCGCCCGATCGATCCCGGCCTCCAGGACCAGGCGGCGGAACGTGGCGTCGGGCAGCCCCTCGGGACCGCCCACGACCTGATGAGTGGCCCGGCCCGTGACCGCCTCGCTCGACAGGGCAAAGGCGCGGCTCGCGCTGGCGTTGGCGAGGTTGATCGAGACCACGACCGCCACCCCCAGGGCAACCCCCAGCACCGCGAGGCCGAACTGCCAGGGATGGCGCAGGAGATAACGGAGGCTGGAGCGGGTGAGGAGGGTCAATCAAAGCCTAATGGAGGCAAGGTGGCGGCTAAGCCTGTCCTTCACCTCATCTGAGAGCGGGGAGTCGGGTGCGATTTTCTTCAATGTCTCTCGAATCTGCTGCGACGCCTCGGCGACGGCATCGGCCACGCCTTGCTCGTCGACTGCCGCCCGGCGGGCCAGGTGCCGGAAGCTCTCCAGAGTAACGTCCGAGAAGCTCTTCGATTTCCTAAGGTTGAGAGCAAGCTGATCTCGCTCGATGTAAGCCTGGGTGAACACTAAATCATACGCTGGGGTAAGCGCGGCGCGGCAGCCGTCCGGGTACAGGAGCGACCAGTTCTTGTGGTGAGCATCCCCGTTGCCCGAGAGGACGACAAAAGCCAGTCGGCGTGCGTACTCCACTAAGGCTTCTGGGCCGGCCACCGCCCGCACGACATTGCCGATCGTCTCATAGTTGAAACGGTCGTATTTGTCCCAGGGATAGAGGCCAAGGACCTGTGCGAAGTCTTCTTGATGGATCCGGCGGCCCTCGCTGCGGTCATAACGGCGGATAGCGAGCGCCGACGTCTCCCGAAAGCCAAGGTCCGGAGGCAGACCGTCGATCTCTGAGATCTGGACCAGCTCGCAATCGGGAACTTCGAGGCCGGACTCCCGCGCCCATTGGAGCATCGAGAATTCATTCGCTGGGACATCCGGATATTGAGCGTCAGGCAGCTTGACGATCCAATCTCCTCCCCGCCCAATGGCTGGCAATGTCAGTCGGCCTGCATTCTTCAGGACGGAGAACTTGAGTTGGACGCCCGCGAGGGAGAACTTGAGAGGGGACCCCAGAGATGGCTCTTGCAGAGGGAGGGAGGTCGGAGATTCTCCCTCCGTCTCTCCTTCCCGTCCTTCCTCGTCTCCGTGCTCTACCACCACGGCCCCTGGGAGGTCCTGGCCGAGGAAATCCAGCAGCAAGGCTTCGCGTTTCTCGTTGACCTCCGCTTGGCGAGCCACCAACTGGCGGAGAGGACCCTCAGGAAGGAGATTGGAGAAAAACGGTGGCAG
>CAXTNS010000152.1:0-5303 GCA_964245465.1 uncultured Thermoanaerobaculia bacterium | reverse complement strand
GGGGGGAGCGGTGGATACGCTGCAGGTCATCCTCAAAGAACTGGCCGAGCACCGGCCTGGGATGCCGATTAAGATAGTCAGCCCGGAACCGGAACTCCCAGGAATCTCCGGACCGGCGGCGCAGGTCGCCGACAGACACATCGTTTAACTTTACGATCAGGTGGCTCACGCGTCTTCAACCACGAGAGCGGCGAGAGAAGGACGGTCACGGTCGGCTGGATCCCACTCAGCTTTCGCTTCGAGGAAGGAGCCAACGTACTGCTGGAGGTCAGTCTCGCGCAGGCGTAGAAACTTCTCGAAGTTGCTGTCCCTCAGGGCTTGCCGAGCTTCGGGAGAGACCAGGTGGGAGCGCAGAATGGCCTCTTCTCTGCACTGCGCCAGCTTCCTACGGGGAGAAGCATGGGCTATCGCCGAGTGGAGCAACCGGTTTGCCAATCCCTCCATCTCCGGAATGAGGTTTTTTGAAAACAGGCGAACCGTAGGGCCGTTGGATTGTTCACAAAGTTGGGCGATGTCGAGCTCTTCTCCGGTTTCCATATGCCGAGGGGCCAGCGCAGCCAGCGCCACGAGCTGCAATTTCGTCCGGGCGTGGTTGAACTTGAAGGGCCTCAGCAAGAGCGGTTCTGAGGGAGGAGCACCGGCCTCGGCCAAGAGGTTCTGAACCGACCGCTCCTCGTTCTTTGGATCGATGGCTCTCAGCGTTCGCCGTAGGCTTACGGCATCGCCGCGGTGGTCACTGCTGATCGCCCCTCTCCAGAGCCAGCGGGTGAGCAGACGCTGGGATCGGGGGGTGGGCTCCCGATGTTCGTGGAAAAACAATGAAAGCGTCGCTAATGGCAGTTTGTAGGGAAGTAAATCAAGATGAGGGAACCCAGCAACCGTCTTGACGAAAACGATTGCCTGCCGTAAAGCCGACGCGGTCTCGGTTATCGCCTCAGGTACGTCCTCACGGGCTATCTGGCGGAATCCGCGAGCCGGATCCTTACCCCGTACTGCGAGAAGGGCTCGTAAAACCAAGTCTTCATCGATTTGACCAAAGTCCAGACTTCTCAGTTCCGCCGCAACTCCACGCAACGAGGAAGGCTCATCAGGAGTCAGGGCACCATGAAGCGCGTCGAAGACCTCGGAAGCCGTCAGCGCCTTACCACTGGAGTTGCTGCGGTCGAAGATCTGGCGCAGAACCTCTTCATCCAGTGTCTCGACGACGTAGGCGGGGACTTGGTACTCCCGCAAGCGCTTGCCTAGGTCGAGCGCTGTGGAAAGCTCCGTGCCCTTGAGCTGATTCGTATAGGCCCAGCCCAGTAGTCGGGCAGAGTCGTGGACCTCGTTCAAGGGAATCCAGCGGGGAGGTGCTTTCTGAGTAGCACTACCGTAAGCGAACTTCCGTTCTTCAAGGTCAAAGCGGATCGTCCTCCCCTCACGGTCAAGGCCCGGTCCGACGAGCAGGATGTCGGCTAACGTGGCGATTCTCTGCTGACCATCCACAACCCAGAGGGCATCCGAGCGTGCCTCGGCTTCGACAGCAAATCGCCCAAAGGCGACTATTCCAGCCTCTCCCTGGCGCTTCCAGAAGAGCAGAGTGCCGATAGGGAAACCTCTATAGATACTGTCGAACAGATTGAGGCGGTCCACGTTCTCCCAGCGCAGGCCACGCTGGAAAGGGGGCACGCGCATGCGGCCGGAAAGGATCTCTTGGAGCAGATCCTCGATCGAAAAGGATCGCGCTTCAGGGCGCCGCTCAAGCCGGGTGACGACTTCCGAGTTCGTGGTCGTAGTCATCGGAGTTCTCAAGGCTCCAAGATACCGTAGAACGGTAAGACTATAGCATCCGGATTATCCCGCTTCCCTCTCCACCAACCGGCAGTCCTCGACGCGGAAGACCCGGTCCGCGATCCCCACCACCTCGGGGCTGTGGGTCACCATCACCATGGTCTTGCCGGACCGGCGGGTCAGGCGATCGAGGATCTCCAACACCTGAAGGCCGGTTTCGAGATCCAGATTGCCCGTGGGCTCGTCGGCCAGCACCAGCAGGGGATCGTGGGCCAGCGCCCGGGCGACCGCCACCCGCTGCTGCTCTCCGCCCGAGAGGCGGTCCGGGTAGCTCGCTCCCCGGTCCGCCAACCCCACCTCGGCCAGGAGGTCGAGCGCCGCCTGCCGCCTCTCCGGAGTCACCCGGCCCTTCAGCTCCAGGGGCAGCAGCAGGTTCTCCTCGACCGTCAGGGTGGGGATCAGGTTGAAGAACTGGAAGACGAAGCCGATCCGGTCGCGCCGGAAGAGCGTCCTCTTCCGTTCCGAGAGGGCAGAGATGGCGACGCCGTCGATGACCACCTCGCCCGAGCTGGGTTGGTCAATGCCGGAGAGCAGGTTGAGCAACGTCGACTTGCCCGATCCGCTCCGCCCGATCAGCACCGCCAGCTCTCCCCGCCCGATGGAGACATTGGTGTCGCACAGCACCGCCCGCTGGCGGTTCCCTTCGTCGTAGGACTTGGCGAGGTTGCGGAGCTCGATCAGGGGGGCTGGCATGGCTCCGGGATGGTATAACCAAACGCCGCTGCTGCCCGGCCTGCCCGTCGCTCGAATCAGATCTTTCAATAATCTGAAATAGAGTATCTATTGTGATTTTCACTAGTCAATCTTCTGTCTTGCACTTGTCACGCTCTAGGCAAGATGTCACACTATGGTCAACAAACCGGCGTAGATGACTCGCGCAGCCGTCCAGCGCCGGCTCGTCTTAATTTTTTTCGCTGCCTCTCCCGGAGGCGGCATCCAATGGGGGGAGATTCAATGAGCAGACCGCTGCCCGAGCCTTGGCGTATCAAAGTCGTCGAAAAGATTGAGCTGCTGTCCCGCGCGGATCGCAAACGCCTCCTCGAAGAGGGGGGATACAGCCTCTTCAAGATCCCCTCCGAGGCCGTCTTCGTCGACATGTTCACCGACTCGGGTACCTCGGCGATGTCCGACTCGCAGTGGGCCGGCATGATGCAGGGCGACGAAGCCTATGCCGGTTGCCGCAACTTCTTCAATCTCGAAAAGACCATCCAGGACATTTTCGGCTTCCCGTGCTTCCTGCCCGTGCACCAGGGGCGGGTGGCGGAGAACCTCCTGTTCTCGACGCTGCTCACCCGGCCGGGGATGATCATCCCCAACAACTGCCACTTCGACACCACCCGGGCCAACATCGAGGTCAACGGCGGCGTGGCGCTCGACCTGGTGATCGCCGAGGGGAGGAACCCGCAGTTCAACCACCCCTTCAAGGGCAACATGGACGTGGCCCGGCTGCGGCGCCTGTTCCAGGAGAAGAGCCGGGACATCCCGGTCTGCATGCTGACCCTCACCAACAACTCGGGCGGCGGCCAGCCCGTCTCGCTGGCCAACGTCAAGGCCGTCTCCGAGCTGTGCCGCGAGTTCGAGATCCCCTTCTACATCGACGCCTGCCGCTTCGCCGAGAACGCCTGGTTCATCAAGACCCGCGAGGCGGGACAGGGCGACCGCTCCGTGGCCGAGATCGTGCGCGAGGTCTTCAGCTACGCCGACGGCTGCACCATGAGCGCCAAGAAGGACGGCCTGGCCAACATCGGCGGCTTCCTGGCGACGCGGGACGAGGAGCTTCTGGAGGTCCTCAAGCAGCGGCTGATCGTCATCGAGGGCTTCCCGACCTACGGCGGCCTCGCCGGACGCGACCTCGAAGCCGTGTCCCGCGGCCTGCGCGAGGTGCTCGACGAGAACTACCTCCGCTTCCGCGTGGGCCAGGTCGAGCACTTCGGCTCCCTGCTCACCCAGGCGGGCATCCCGATCATGAAGCCAACGGGCGGGCACGCCGTCTACATCGACGCCAAGCAGCTCCTGCCGCACATCCCGCAGGGCCATTTCCCGGCGCAGGCGCTCTCCGTGGCCCTCTACCGCGAGGGCGGCGTGCGCGGCGTGGAGATCGGCAGCGTGATGTTCGGCAAGGAGCACCCGGAGACGGGCGAGCTGATCCCGGCGCCCATGGAGCTGGTGCGGCTGGCGATCCCCCGGCGCGTCTTCACCAACTCCCATCTCGAATACGTAGCCGGGGTCCTGGAAGACATCCGGGCGCTGCGCCACACCCTCCGCGGCCTGCGCATGACCTACGCCCCAAAGGTGCTCCGCCACTTCACCGCCCGCTTCGAGGAGCTCCGGGACGAGACGAACGTCCACAAGCTCGTCCGGGTCGTGGCCTGAGCCGGGCGCCGTCGCCACCGCGGTCGCAACGACTGCGACCGCGGTTTCAACCGGTACGACCGCGGTCACGAGGACGGTTCAGCAGCCCCCGGATCAGGTTCCCCTGAGAGAAATCCCCCAGACTGAACCAGGCGAGGAACCCTTCGCGGCCGAGAAACCGGCGGGTGATCTCGTCAACTCCAAGTCCCTGCCCCCGCAGCTCCCTCGCTTTCTCGCCCAACTCCTCCCACCAGCGGATCTTCGCGGTCAGCCGCTCCCGGGCGTTCTCCAGGATGCCCGCGTGGTCGCAGATCAGCAGCTCCGGCTCCAGGGCCAGGACCCGGCGCAGGGAGTCGATGTGCTGCCAGACGTCCTCGATCCGCCGCAGGAAGCGGACCCGCTCGTGCACGTAGAGGTCCCCCGAGAACAGCCAGCGACGGTCGGGATCGAACAGGCAGACGTGGGTGAACGCGTGCCCTGGGGTGGGAATGACCTGAAGCCGGTACCCGTCGCCCTCCACCGTCTCGCCCAGCGGATCAGCCCGGAATCGTCTCGGGGTCCTCCAGACGGCCCGCCGGTAGAGAGGCATTCTCAGCCCCTCGGCCAGGATCGGCACCGCCGTGGCCGGGGCCAGGACGGGCAGGCCCAGCTTCTCCTGAAGAGCCGCGGCCCCTCCCACGTGGTCCTCGTGGTGATGGGTGAGGATCGCCCGCCGCACCGCGCTACCCCGGCACCAGTCCACCAACTCTCCCGCCGTCTGAGGAGGGCCGGTGTCGATCAGCAGGTCCGCGAAGGCGTAGGCTGACACCGAGTACACGGGCCGGCCCAGGAAGGTCGAGGCCGTGCGGAGGCGGGTGATAGGGCCTTGAGGGGTGGGGCGGAACATGAGAGCGTCTATGCTATGCCCTGATGCGGCACTTGGCGGACTAAAATACCAGGGCCGTTCAGGAACAAGGAGCGCGCGTGATTACGGAGATCGAGATCGAGGGCTTCAAGAGCCTGAAGAAGGTTAACTTGAAGCTGGGCAAGTTCAACCTCTTCGTGGGGGCGAACGCCAGCGGGAAGTCGAACTTCTTCGACGCGCTACGTGTCCTGCAAGGGATCGGGTATGGGTTCACGAT
>CAXTNS010000151.1:9333-11910 GCA_964245465.1 uncultured Thermoanaerobaculia bacterium | reverse complement strand
CGCGCGGTAAGAGGGGCCCCCGCGACGCGCCCCGGGCCGCGCGCACGGCCACCTCCCGCTGCCTGCCCTCGGCTCGCACCAGGAAGAGATTGGCCACGTTGGCGCAGGCGATCAGCAGGATGCACCCGACGCTCCCCAAGAGCAGCCAGAGAATGCGCTGGATGTCGCCCACCACATCGTCCCGCAGCGGGTGGACGAGCACGGCGAGCTTCGCGCTCTGGATCATGCCGCGGCTGATCCCCGAGTCCGGGTACGCCTCGGCGATGCGCGGCACCAGGGCCGACAGATCGCGGGCCGCCTGAGCCGGCTCAATGCCGGGCCGCAGCCGGCCGATGGCCGTGTAGTTGAAGTTCCCCGCCTCCAGCTTGGCCGGGTCGATCGTCATCGGCAGCCACAGCGTGGTCCCGGCCTCGGGGAAGCGGAAGTCCGGAGGCATGACGCCCACGACCCGCGTGGCCACGCCGTCCACTTTCAGGGTGGCGCCCACGGCCTTGGAATCCCCGCGGTCACCGCCGAAGCGGCGCCGCCACAGGTCGTCGGAGATCACCACCACCTTCTCGGCGCCCGGCTTCTCGTCCGCCGCCTGGAGACCGCGCCCCAGCCGGGGCCGCACGCGGAGCACGTTGAAGAGCGAGGCCGTGGCCCCGGAGGCGTCCACCCGCTCGGGCGTCTCGCCGCCCGTCAGGGTGACCGAGCCTTCCCAGCAGATCCCCAGGTCCTCCAGCGTCTTGTTGTTCCCGCGGTAGAGCACGTAGCTGCCGTCCGAATGCTCGAACTGGTCCATCTTGAGCCCCGGCGCCGTGTGCCACACCCCCACCAGCCGCTCGGGCTCGGGATAGGGGAGGGGGCGGATCAGCACGGCGTTGACCACGCTGAAGATCGCCGCGTTGGCGCCGATGCCCACGGCCAGGGTGACGACCGCGACCAGCAGGAAGCCCGGATGACGGGAAAGCTCCCGGGCCAGGGAGCGGAACGGGGCCAGCAGAGAGCTCATGGATGCCTCCTCGCGAGAGGAACGAAGACCGAACACGGGTACGTCTCCCCTCAGTACGTTAAAAGAGCACCCGTCGTTTCAACGCCGCCTCACGATACAATCGCCGCGCCGGAGGGAATCATCATGCCCCAATCCGACGAGCCCCAGTCCCCCGCTGGACCCGAGCCGCCGCTCGACCCTGTCGACGAGGCTTCGGAAGAGAGCTTCCCCGCGAGCGATCCGCCCGCCTGGGAGCCGTTGCGCTCCGGTCCTCCGGGGGACCCCCCGGATGGGGATTCAGATCTGATCGCTTGAACTGAAAGGAGTCGATCCATGAGAGCCCAAAAGGGTGCTTCGAGAGCCGTTCTGCTGGTATCCCTTCTCCTGGGTGGAGCGCTCCTCGGCGCCCCGTCCCTGGCCTCGGCCGAGGGGACTGTCAGCTTCCTCCAGATGACGGCCGATCGCTGTCCCGAGAGCAGCGGCTGCGAATTCCGGCTTTCCTGCGGCGTCGGCGGACCCCAGCTCACCGAGATGGTCCCCAGCTCCACCGCCCGGACCAAGTACTCGGTCCCGATCAACAAGATCCTCGACATCCCATCGTTCCCGGCCACCATCACCTGCACCGCCTGGGAAGACGACGGCTGGTTCAGCGAGACCTGGGAGGAGGTCGGCACCGCCACGGTCGAAGTGGCCTCCGGAGGCAACTACAAGCTCACCATCTCCAACAAGGAGCAGGGCTCCCTGCACGTCGACATGGCCGTCGACAGCCTGGAGGTCGCGACCCCCGCGCCCCCTGCCGCCGCCGCGGCGTCCAACAAGGTGCGGCCCCCGCCAAGACGCCGACCGCACCCCAGGTCATCGGCGCCTTCAGCCCCCAGAAAGATGGGCAGGCCATCGTCATCGGGCTCGACGAGAAGGCCTTCAAGGACAAGGGCTACCAGCTCTCCTCCGTGGGCCTCCAGCTCGAGGACGTCGAGACCTTCGAGCAGGGCGGCAAGCGCCTCTGGAGCGGCATCTTCAAGAACAGCCAGGACCAGGTCCAGCTCATCACCGGCCAGGACTGGGACAAGTTCAGCGGCAGTTGGAAGAAGCTCACCGGCGGCAAGATGCGGCTGACCGACATGGAGGTCTATCCGAGCGGCGGCAAGAACCTCTTCGCGGGCTTCTTCCGCGACCTGTGCGAGGGCCACTCGCTCTGGGTGGGCCAGACCAAAAAGGACTTCACCGACAAGGTCAAGGAGCTCTCCTCCTACAAGGGCCAGCAGCTCCTCGACTTCCAGCCCTATGGCTCGGGCACGGGGACCCTCTACGCCGGCACCTTCCGCCAGGACCCGAACGCCACCGAATTCTGGACCAGCCTCAAGGCGGCGGACTTCCAGTCGAAGCTGAACGGCCTGAAGAACAAGAACATGCAGCTCGTGGACGTCGAGACCTACAAGGAAGGCAAGGACCGCCTCTACGAAGCCGTCGTCCGCACCGGCGCCCCCGGCGACACCGTGATGGGCGTGGACCTGAACGGCTTCGTGAAGCGCTGGCGCGAGCAGGTCGGCAAGGGCCAGCGGCTGATGAGTCTGGAGATTTATCAGGATTAAAAAGGCCCCGAT
>CAXTNS010000151.1:5340-9313 GCA_964245465.1 uncultured Thermoanaerobaculia bacterium | reverse complement strand
CCACCCCCGGCCGGCCACACCGGCCCCCCCTACGGGTCGATCCCACCTCCTGCTATCATCTCCTCAGCCTTATCCTCACCTCTCCAAGAAGGAGCCCATCATGCCGAAACTCACCTGGATTCCAGGGCTGCTCTGCCTCCTCCTCCTGCTCCTCCTGCCACTGGCTCCCGCGTCCGCTCAGTCCCAGGCCACGGGCGGCGAGATCGAGGGGACCGTCGCCGACGAGAGCGGCGGCGTCCTGCCCGGAGTCGCCGTCACCCTCCGCAACCAGGAGACCGGGATCACCCGCGAGACCACGACCGACGGCTCGGGCCGCTTCCGCGCTCCCCTGCTGCCCGTCGGCACCTATGAAGTCACGGCCAGAGCCGAGGGATTCGCCACCAGCCAGTCGAAGGATCTGGTCCTGAACATCGGCCAGACCCTGACCGTCAACGTCAGCCTCCAGGTGGCCGCCTCCGACCAGATCGTGGTCACGGCCGAAGCCCCCGTCATCGAGGTCGGCCGCACTCAACAGGCGTCCACGGTGAGCGAGCAGGCGGTCGAGAACCTGCCGGTCAACGGCCGCAACTTCATCGACTTCGTGCTCACCACCCCCGGCGTCACCCGCGACGTGCGGCTGGGCGACATCAGCTTCGCCGGCCAGCGCGGCACCTTGAACAGCCTGGTGGTGGACGGCGCGGACAACAACAACACCTTCTTCGGCCAGGCCCTCGGCCGCACCGGCTCCGGCCGCGCCCCCTACCAGTTCAGCCAGGACGCCGTGCGCGAGTTCCAGGTCAACAGGAACGCCTATTCGGCGGAGTACGGCCGGGCCGGCGGCGCCGTCATCAACGTGGTCACCAAGTCGGGCACCAACGAATTCAACGGCACGCTCTTCGAGTTCTACCGGGACAAGAGCTTGAACGCCAACAGCTTCGTCAACAAGACCGCCGTGCCGGTGCGGCCCAAGTCCCCTTATCACTTCGACCAGTTCGGCGGCTCGCTGGGCGGCCCCATCCGGCGCGACAAGGCCTTCTTCTTCGTCAACTACGACGGCCAGCGCAACGAGGTGCCCAACGACGTCAACATCGATCAGAACCTGGCCGGGCTCACCCTGCCCACCGACCCCAACACCGTGGCCGGGCTCGCGCGGCTGCGCCAGCAGGGCAACAGCTACACCCGCGGGCAGGACCAGGACGTGCTCTTCGCCAAGGTGGACTGGCACTTGAGCGAGTCCCACGTCGCCACGGCGCGCTACAACCAACAGGAGTTCACGGGCGTCAACTTCGAGAACGGCGGCGCCACTAACGCCGAGGAGCACACGGGCAACAGCCTGGTGAACACGCGGAGCCTCAACGCCACCTTCTCTTCCATCTTCGGTTCCTCCCTGTTCAACGAGGTGCGCGCCCAATACGCCAAGGACGAGGAGCCCGGCGAGGCCAACAGCAACCTGCCCGAGGCCACCGTCCGCCAGAGCGGCCGCACCATCCTCACCGTGGGCCGCAACTTCTTCAGCCCCAGAGAGACCACCATCGACCGCCGGCAGGGCGCCGACACCCTCACCTGGGTCCAAGGCGACCACACCGTCAAGACCGGCTTCGACGTCAACCAGGACAAGATCGTCAACTTCTTCCCCGGCAACTTCAACGGCGCCTACACCTTCAACTCCCTCGCCAGCTACAACCGCGGCATCCCCGACGCCGCCGGCGAGCGCTACGTGCAGGCCTTCGCCGGACCGGGCACCACCGGGGCCACCACGAACCCCGACATCTTCGAGACCGCCCTCTTCCTCCAGGACGAGTGGGACGTGCGGACCAATCTCAAGGTAACAGCCGGCCTGCGCTACGACCGCCAGGACTTCGAGCAGCCCCAGGTAAGGAACCCCGACCCGCAGCTCGCCGCCGCCGGCATCGACACCAGCTTCTTGAACATCGACGATGACAACTTCGGCCCTCGCCTGGGCCTCGCCTGGACCCCCGGCCCCCGCTGGGTCGTGCGCGGCGGCTACGGCCTCTTCTTCGGCCGCACGCCCTCCATCATGGTGGGCACCGCGCACTCGAACAACGGCATCAACGTGCAGACGGTGACCTTCACCGGCAGCCAAGCCCCGCAATACCCCTTCATCTTCCCCTCGCTGCCCACCGGGGCCGCCCTGCCCAAGCCCACCATCTTCGTCTTCGACAAGGATTTCGAGAACCCCGAGGTGCACCAGGCGAGCCTGGGCGCGGACTACCAGCTCACCGACAATATTGCGAGCGGTGCCGGCTATCTCTATGTGAGAGGCCGCCACCTGCAGCGCTCGACCGACATCAACCTGTTCGCCCCGGTCCCGACCCAGGTCCCCATCCAGGGCGGCGGCACGGTGACCGTGCAGCAGTTCCCCACGGCCCGGCCGTTCACCAATTTCGACCGGATCATCCAGTTCGAGAGCACGGCGGAATCCGAGTACAACGGCCTGACGTTCGAGCTGCGCAAGCGCTTCGACGGCCGCTGGCTCTACAACGTGGCCTACACCCTTGGAAAAGTGGAAGACACGGTGCCCGACGCCACCGCCGTGGTGCCCAACGGCTCGGACGACGCCAAGTTCCCCTCCAACCCCTTCGACTTCGACGCCGACCGCGCTCCGGGCAACAACGACCAGCGCCACCGCCTCGTCGTCAGCGGACTGTGGGACCTGGACTACCTGCCCAACGCCACGGGCCTGCGGCGCGCCCTCCTCGGCGGCTGGACCGCGAGCTGGATCGCCACCTGGCAGACCGGCCAGCCGTATTCGAAGACCGTCACCAACGACCTCAACCGCGACGGCAACACGCGCAACGACATCGTCCCCGGCAGCCGCAACTCCCTGCGCCTGCCCGACACCTACAACGTCGACCTGCGCCTCGCCAAGCGCATCCCGCTCACCGGCGGCACCGACCTGGAGCTGATCGCCGAGGCCTTCAACCTCTTCGACCGCGACAACGTCAACCTCCAGAGGAACGTCTTCTACAACTTCACCGGCGGCGTGCTCGTCCCGCAGACCAACTTCGGAGACGACATCGGCGCGGTGGACAACAGGATCGTGCAGCTCGCGGCGAAGATCACGTTCTGATGGGCTCAGGAATCACACGCAGGGAGCTGCTCGCCCTGACCCTGGCCGCCGTGCTCCCGGCGGCCTGCCGCTCCGCGCAGACGGAGGAGAAGCCCTTGGCCGTACCTCCTGAATCCAAAGAACGGCTCGACTCGGCCTTCCACGGCCGCCTGACCGCGCGTCCCGGAGTCCCCACGGAGGCGGGCGCCACGGGCCTTCACCCTCTGGGCCTGGACAAGCGCCGCGACGGCTTCCTCTACGTGCCGCCCAGCTACCGGCCGGACCGGCCCGCGCCCCTCGCGCTCCTGCTCCACGGCGCCGGAGGCGAGCCGCGGCGCACCCTCGACGGCCTGCGGCAGTTGGCCGACGAGACCGGCATCCTCCTGCTCATACCCGCTTCGCGGTCCTACACCTGGGATCTCGTCGTCCAGAGCCACTTCGGCCCCGACGTCCTCTTCATCGACCGAGCCCTCGCCCAGACGTTCGCCCGCTACGCCGTGGACCCGAAACGGGTCGCCATCGAAGGCTTCTCCGACGGCGCCACCTACGCGCTCTCGCTGGGGATCACCAACGGCGGCCTGTTCACCCACGTCCTCGCCTTCTCGCCCGGGTTCATGGCTCCGGCGGCCCAGGAGGGGATCCCGAAGATCTACATCTCCCACGGCCGGCAGGACCGGGTTCTCCCCATCGATTCCTGCAGCCGCCGGCTCGTTCCCAAACTGAAGGACGCGGGCTACGACGTGCGCTACCACGAATTCGACGGCGACCACACCGTGCCGGAGGACGTCATCCGCGAAGCTTTCGGCGGGTTCCTTCAGGCACCGGCCGCGGGACCCGCAGGCGGATAGAGCTCCAGCCCCTCCGCCTCCCCCGTGACGATCGTGCCGGCCTCGCCGCGCGAGATGCGCACGAGGTCGGCGAGCG
>CAXTNS010000151.1:3996-5330 GCA_964245465.1 uncultured Thermoanaerobaculia bacterium | reverse complement strand
GCGCCCCGATGGCGGCCGTCTTGCCCGTCCGCTCCACGAAATCGACGGCCGCCTCCACCTTGGGACCCATCGATCCCGCGGCGAAGCCCTGCTCCGCGAGCGCCCGCGGCGAGGCCCGCCGGATGGCCCGTTGCGTGGGTTTCCTCCAATCCAGATAGACCGCGTCCGCGTCCGTGGCCATGATGAAGAAGTCCGCCTCCAGTTCCCGCGCCAGCAGCGCGCTCGCCCGGTCCTTGTCCACCACGGCCTCCACCCCATGGAGCTTGCGGCCCGGCGCGTACATCGTGGGGATGCCGCCGCCGCCCGCGCAGATGACGATGCACCCCTTCTCCAACAGCCACTTGACGGGCCGGATCTGGAAGATCCGCTTGGGCATCGGCGACGCCACTACCCGGCGGAAACCCTTGTTTCCTGGAGAATCATCCGGAGCCATCGTCCACCCCTCCTCCGCCGCCAGCCGGCGGGATTCCTCCTCCGTGTACACGGGACCGATCGGCTTCGTGGGATTCTGGAATGCCGGGTCGTCCGGGTCGACCTCCACCATGGAGAGGATCGTGGCGAACGGCTGCTCGAACGGGAGGATGTTCCCCAGCTCCTGCTCGATCATGTAGCCGATCATCCCCTCCGTCTGGGCGCCCAGCACGTCGAGCGGATACGGGGCCACCTGCTCGTCTACCTCCTCATAAGCCGCGCTCTGGAGCGCCAGCAGGCCCACCTGCGGGCCGTTGCCGTGCGAGATGACGAGCTCGTGCTCGCGGCCCAGCGGCGCCAGGGCCTCCGCCGCCACCCGGACGTTCTTCCTCTGGTTCTCGGCCGTCATCGCCTCGCCGCGCCGCAACAAGGCGTTGCCGCCCAGGGCTACCAGGATTCGCATCAGAAACTCCTCGCCGGGAACAGGGACCCGGTGGAAAAGGCGAAGTCTACTCCGGGCACGACGCCCAAACCAAAGCCCGGCGAGGGAGCCTGGCGGCCGTTGCACCTTTACGCTCCGCTCATAGCCCCGCAGGACCGAAGCCAGCAGAAAGATGTCGATCAAAGTCTCTTCCCAGTCGAAAATTTCGTTGATATAAATCACTGTCATTAATTGTCTTTTCTTGGGGCTTGGCTCGAACGCCAAGGCCCATTTTGCAGGCCAACCGGAATTCATCCGGTTGCTTTCTGGAGGGGATTACAGTGAAGAAAGAGCTCAAGAAGGTCTCCCTGTCTAAAGAAACCATCCTCCGCTTGACCCCCATGGACCTCAGCCACATCCGTGGCGCCGCCGAGGGTTGGTCGGACGCCAGCGTCTGTCCGACCACGACTCCGACCCACTGCAGACCCTGCTAGGGCTAGGG
>CAXTNS010000151.1:3157-3986 GCA_964245465.1 uncultured Thermoanaerobaculia bacterium | reverse complement strand
CTCCTGGTTCCCGCCGGGATGTCACGTTTGCAGGAGCGCGGCGTCCTGGCGAGACCTCTCCAGCTTGAATCCCCGGATCATCCCGAAAAAAGACCGGCGAGAGGCAGCGGCCTCATCGGCCTCTCGCCCGGAAATCTCGTTTCAATTGTCAAAGAACAACCCCTTCCCTGAGGCCTCCCCCAGGGAAGGGATTTGCACAGCTCGACGGCTTACTTCTGAGTGGGGGTTGCGTCCGGCGGAGCCGGCGTCTCCGGGCTCCGCGTGCGGCGCGGTGTTCGGCGCGGACGGAAACCGAATTTCAGCAGGGATTCACTGGTCGGCCCGAACTTCGCCTGTAGATGAGCCCGGAGACGGGACCGCAGCTTCTCCCCCTCCTTCGCCAACCCCTTGAGCTGAGCGCCGATCTCCCGGGCCTGACCCCGGAGCTCCTCCTGCCGGCTTTCCAGCGTTCGTGCCTCAGAGACCATCCGATCCATCTCCGCCAGATCGGCGGCGACGTGCGGCATGTCCTCCAAGTGCTCCCGCAGGTTGGAAGCGGTGACTCCCCAACGACTGAACTTCTCTGCCAAAGACTGACCTTTCGCTGCCATGACAAATCTCCTTTAAAAAGCAGCGTTTATCCAGAAGCGGCGGGAGTGAACCATTCACCCCTCTTCCGCGGCTGGTCGACCCAGTACAATACTGTCTACGGCAAAAGCGATCTCATTGTCCAAGGACGACCCCGTTTTGTCAACCCCTCCCGCTGAAAAAGAGCGTCGAGGCGTTCGATTCGGGTTCGAAAGAGTCGACTTCGCACTCAGAATCCACTGGATTTTCACCAGAATCCACT
>CAXTNS010000151.1:0-3147 GCA_964245465.1 uncultured Thermoanaerobaculia bacterium | reverse complement strand
GAATTCCAGACTGAAATCCACTGGATTCAAATCTAGAACTCAGTGGATTCTCGCCAGAATCTCTGACTTCGCGACCAGAATTCACTGGATTTCAAAACCGAATCCACCCGTCGAGACCACGAATCCACTGAATTTCACTCTGGAATCCACTGGATTCCATCCTCTATCACAATGCTTCCAGACTGGAACGAGCGGATTCGAGATCCGAAATAAGCTCTTCTCGCAGAAATCCACTGAATTCCAAAATGGAATCCACTGAATTCCAGCATCAAGTCGGCCCCGGCAAAAGTCAAACGGACTTCTTTGAAATCTGGACAGAATCCCGCAAGGCCGGAGTTGGGCTCGTCGACAATGGATACGAAGACCCGGGAGGTACGCTCCAAGGCAGCCGCCTCCCAGGCTCTCTGCGCCCTGCTGTTCCTGTACCGGACGGTCCTTTCGCGGGAAGTCAGAGAGTTGGAGGGTCTGATACGGGCACGGAGAAAGGAGAAAGAGGAAGCTCCCGGTCGTGCTGACCCTCGAGGAGGTCAAACGGATCCTCTCCCGCCTCACCGGAACGGCTCTTCCTCTCTCTTCTCTACGGGACCAGGATGCGGCTGGCCGAAGTTCTCCGCCTCCGGGTCAAGGACGTGGACTTCGCATACGGCCAGATCACAGTGCGGGACGGCAAGGGGGCCAAAGACCGCGTGACCATGCTGCCATCTTCCTTGGAGCAGGAGCTGAAAGATCACCTGAAAAGGTCAAGCGTCTCCATGAGGAAGATCTCGCGGCTGGCCATGGCCAAGTCCACCTTCCCTACGCGCTGGCCAGGAAGTATCCCCGAGCCGCCAGCGACTGGGGATGGCAATACGTCTTTCCGGGACCAGGACTTTCAAGAGATCCGCGGAGTGGGGAGCATCGGCGCCATCACCTGCACGAGAGGGGCATCCAAAAGGCCTTTCACGACGCGAGCCGCGCGTCGGGGATCTTCAAGCACGCTACCTGCCACACCTTGCGCCACTCCTTCGCGACGCACCTCCTGACGAGCGGCTACGACATCCGGACCGTCCAGGAGATCCTGGGCCACAAGAGCGTAAAGACCACGCTGATCTATACACATGTGCTCAACCGTGGAGGCCGTAGCATAAAGAGTCCGCTCGACGCTAGGGTTTGATAGACGCTGTCGTATTAGCCTTTTCCGCTACACGACACAGCCTGTCGGTAAGGCACCCATGGCTCGAGGGTGGTATGGACCGCCCATATCCTTGTACCTCTTAGAGATAGGCGGCTCGCCAGCAGCAAGGCAGGATTGCTTACCGACCAATATCTTGACGGATAACGTTCCACGCCCCTGCTTGCCCCAGCGGCTTACACGACAGAGGACGCGATAAACCCTTTTAGGCGGCCCTCGAAAGCCACTGGAGGCCCGCTGTGTAAGACACGCCTCCATCCTCCCCGCGAAAGCTCCTACCGGACTCCATGGCTCCATTCTTGACGAAGCTCAAGAACAGGTGTACAGTAGGAACATCAAGAGAATGAGTAGCTTACACCGTTCAAGGTGTAGAGGGATCGTTTGTCTGTAAGTAAATCTGGACAGGAAAGCCAGGAAGATAATCTAACGAGGCTTCGCCTCAGACCGACGAGGTGTAGACATTCTCAGCGTTTCTGGCATTTTTGTTGAAGAGGCTCCGGTTGATCGTTGACCGAGGTAACCTCGGTCTGGAATTGAGCCGCGAGGCGGCTGATGGTCCCAAGGGACCTCGTCAACCGGAGCCGACCATGAGTATACCGCAGAGCGTCGCCGAGATTCTTCGTGACCGGATCACCCTGGAGGTCGAGGGAATCGACCGCCTCTACCTCAACGTCTATGTACCCAATCTTCAGACTGAAGGAGGGGTTGCGGGGTTCTTTCGGTCTCATCTTGGGTATGCGTTCGCCTCGTCGGCCCTGATGGATCCCATCAGCAAGAGCTTTATCCGGTCCATAGAAGACTTCGCCAAGAAGAACCAGATTCCCCTGATTTCCTTCCGCAAAGGCGAGCGCAAGGATGATCTTGCGGCTGAATACCGAGCTCGCTTTAAAGGAAAGGAAGGTGTTCTGTTCATTGGCAAAGCCCAGGAGAAGATTTCGGTCTTTCGGACGGAAAAGCGCCGGAATCCAACGACAGGTGCCCCCTACCCTTGGATCGTGCGTTCCACGGCTCTTGTCAACCAGCACTATTTCTACTGCATGGATCGTGACTTTGGACCGTTCTTCTTGAAGTTCTCCTCCTATTTTCCCTACAACGGAAAGCTCTGTATCAATGGACATGAGTACGCCAAGCGCCAGCTTGAGGCCGAAGGGATTGGCTTCGAAGCTCTCGACAATGGTGTTTTGCGATGCGACGATCCCGACCGGCTGCAGAAGATCTGCGACGACCTTTCCGCCGAAAAGATCGACGGCCTGGCACGGAAGTGGTTCGCTATCCTGCCGCATCCTTTCACGGCGCGGGATCGTCAAGCAGGCTATCGTTACGATCTCTCGATCCTGCAGGCGGAGTTTTCCCTGACCCAGGTTTTGGACCAGCCGGTGAGTGGCCGTATCTTCTTTGAAGAAGTCATCCGCGAGAACCTGGATCTTGGCCGCCCGGATCACGTCCAACTGATCTTTGACAAGAGAGTTCACCGGCGAACTCCTGGACGCCGACAGACCCGAGTGATCACTCAGGGAGTCATCCCCTCGTTGCATGTCAACTATAAAAACACTCGGATCAAACAATACTACAAGGAAGGTCGCGCCCTGCGAACGGAGACAACCATCAATGACACTCGCGACTTTAAGATCGGCAAGCGACTGCACAACCTGCCCGCATTGCGGCAAATTGGCTTCCAAGCCAACCGACGTCTTCTCGAGGTCCAGCGAGTCAGCCACGACTGTGCAGTCGGTCAGAGTGCGTTCGATCAGGTCGTTCAGCCTCTTGAGGTGGAGGGACAGCGGGCCGCGGCACTGCGCTTCGACGACCAGCGTGTCCAAGCGCTGTTCAGTGTTCTTGTCAGGCTCGCCTTCCAGGTCAATGGTTTTGCCAACAAAGACCTCCGCGAGCCTTTGGCCAGATGCTTGGCATCGACTCCAGCAAGATCACTCCGGGCCGGATGACCTACGATCTGCGCCGACTTCGCCTGCATGGAC
>CAXTNS010000150.1:9675-11911 GCA_964245465.1 uncultured Thermoanaerobaculia bacterium | reverse complement strand
TCATAGGTGTCCACCACGGCGAAGATTCGTGCCGCGAGCGGGATGGCCTCGCCCCCGATGCCGCGGGGATAGCCCTTGCCGTCCCAGCGCTCGTGGTGGCAGTAGACGATGTCGAGCACCGCCGGCTTCAGAAAGCTCACCTCGGCCAGCATGTCGAACCCCCAGGTGGGGTGCTGCTTCATGATGTGCCACTCGCCTTCGGTCAGAGGACCCATCTTGCGCAGGATCTCGTCCGGCACCACCATCTTGCCCACGTCGTGGAGCAGCGCTCCCCACTCGATCGCCTTGAGCTCTTCCCCATGGACTCCCATGGCCTTGGCGAGAGCCGCGGCGTAGAAGGCCACCCGGAACGAGTGGCCCGTCGTCTCATGGTCGCGGGCGTCGGCGGCCGTCACCACGGCCCCCATGGCCTCCACGTAGGAGCGCTCGCGGGCCCGTTGCGACTCCTCCAGCGATACCGTGAGCCTCCGGAAGGTCTCTTCGATCAGCTTCACCTCGGCGCCCCCGCCGGCCGTCTTGAAGTCGCTGCGCAGCTCGCCCGTCCGGGCCATCTCCGACATCGCCTCGGCCAACCGCCGCAACGGCATCATGATCCGCCGCACCACCCACCACGCGGCGCCCGCCGCCAGGATGCCAGCCGAGAGGCCGATGAACAGAAGGTTCCAGCCGATCTGGCGGGCGAGCTGAGGGTCGTCGGCCACGGAAACGAGCCGATAAACGAAGATCGACGCGACGCCCAGCACCATCGTCGCGATCGCCGCCGTGAACCACAGGGATCTCGTCCGAAGATTCAAAGTAAAGACTCCAATACCCCCGGTGTATCGGCGTCAACCGCGGCGCCCATCCGGGAGCTCCTCCCGCGTATCTCGATCTTTCAAAGGTTGATGCAGTATACGCCACCTTTCGCTATTTGGCGATTCTCGAAGGCGCTGCTTCCGAGGACTCGCGTAGACACGAAAAAATCCGCGCATTCTTCGGTGAAGCGGACGGATGCTTCGGCGGAGGTGCGCTCATCGGGTCTCATTCACAAAAGAAGGTGCTTCCAGGACACCTTTCCGCGACACCGGCAAGCAAGAGCGCTGTTACGATCTCGCGATGCCCGTACGACTCCTCTTCCTGTGGGTCCTCTTTGCCGCCGTGCCGGTTCTATCTCAAGCCCTGGAGGTGCCGAAGGACATCGCGACCGGGCTTGCGGGAGTAGGTCCCAGGAGCGACAGGGAGGCGCGGCGGCAGGCGGCGGGCTTCCTCGTCGAGGCCCTGCGCCGGGCCGGTCTCGAGCGGGTGCGGACGGTCCCCGTCCCAGGGAGCGAAGGGCTGGTCAACGTGGAGGGCGTGCTGCCCGGAAAGACGGCCGGCGAGATCGTCCTCTCGGCCCACTACGACTCCGTGCCCCGGAGCCCCGGCGCGGGAGACGACGCCTCCGGCTGCGGGGTCGCCATCGCCGCGGCGGCCGACCTGCGCCGCACGCCGCTCTCGCACACCGTGAGGGTCATCTTCTTTGATGGAGAGGAAACGGGTCTCGACGGCAGCGAGGGATGGCTGCGGGGCCGGCCTCGCGAGGAAAGGCAGCGCGTCCTCGCCAATTTGAATCTGGAGATGCTCGGCTGGAAGAGGAGTGCCGGGCCGGTCATCCACACCTTCCCAGCCTATCCAGCCGGACGGCGAGTATTCGCTCCGGGCTGGCTGGTCCACTCCGTCCTGCGTGGCGGCGAGGCGGTGGGGTGGCCGTTCGAAGCGACCGACAACCGCTTCCCCTTCCTGCTCCAACTCGTCGTGCGCTCCGTGGAGATCGGCTATGGGTCTGACGGCGAGTCGTTCCTGGAGCTCGGGATCCCTTCCGTGACCCTGTCGGACAGCTCGCTCCTGGTCCTCGACCCCGCCTACCACCGGCCCACGGACACCGCCGGGCGGCTCGACGGCGAGCGCCTGGACCGCTGGACCCAAGCCGTGGCCGCGGTCGTCCGGCGGCTGGACGCTCTCGCCGGCCGTCCCCTGCCGGAAGACCAGTACCTCGCCTTCGCCGGCCGCGTCTGGTTGCGGCGGGACCTGATCTGGATGGGGTTCCTCCTGTGGGTCTTGCTGGTCTTCCGAGGCCGTCCCGGCCGCTGGCGGGGGATTCCGGCCGACGAGCACGGCCGCCAGATGCGGACCTATCTGCCGGGCTTCCTCTTCCGGGTCCTCCTGCTGGCTGCGGTCTTCCTCGCGCCCGTCTTCGCCGTGCTGCTCTTCCTGGCGG
>CAXTNS010000150.1:0-9665 GCA_964245465.1 uncultured Thermoanaerobaculia bacterium | reverse complement strand
GTCCTCGCCCTCGTCCGGCCGCGTCCGGGCTGGGCGCGGGTCTTGTGGGTCTTCCTGGGATTCCTGCCGTTCTTCGCTTATCTGGCCGTCCTCGGAGTCGCCTTCGCGCACGAGGTGGTTTTCCTGGACGCGGGCTTCAAGGGAGGAACGGCCGCCGCCGTGCTGATCCCGGCGACGCTGGTGGCTTACGGGATCACGGTCGCCCGGAGCCCGCAGAGCACGCCAGCATTGACGGTGGACGACGCTTCCAGTAAAGTCGAAACATGAAGCCCGCAGCCCGCCGTTACGCCGCCCGGTTCGCCGCGCTCGGCCACGAGGTGCGGCTGGAGATCGTCCGCCTTCTGCTCGCCTCCCACCCGGAGGGGATGGTGGCGGGAGAGATCCAGCAGGAGCTGAACATCCCCGCCTCGACCCTGTCGCACCACTTGGATGGCCTGCTCCAGGAGAAGCTCATCGAGCAGCACCGTGAGGGCCGGTTCCTGCGCTACCGGGCCGACACCGAGGGGTTGCGCGAGATCCTGGACTTTCTCTACGCCGAGTGCTGCACCCGCAACGAGGTGGTTCAGGTCTCGGTCCCCTTCAAAGGCAAGGGGCAGGGCGGCGAGAAGCGCCAATGAAATGGATTCAGGAAACCTGACATCCCAGGCAGACATTCTCCTGGAGCCGAAGCTTCAGGAATAAACTGATGGGAGGAGGAAACCCCATGAATCGATTCCGCGTCGTGCTCGCTCTCGCCGGAGCGCTGTTCGTCGTCTCCGGCACCGCTTTCGCCCAGCAACGGCCGTCGAGCTCCAGCCCGGCTATCCAGAAGGCGCTTCAGGAATACATCCGTCAGGCTGAGGGCACCCGGGTGGACGAGGGCTTCCCGCTCAAGGCCGTATCGCGCACGGACAAGGCCGAGTCCACCGTCATCGGCACGGTCGCGTTCGTGGACGGGACCGATTTCCTGGACGATGGCACGCCGTTCCGCATCGTCGTGGTCGAGTCCAAGAGGCCCGTCACCCAGGACGTCTTCATCGTCTGCCTGGGCTCCTCGTTCAACAGCTCGTGCGGGCGTCTCATCTCGGGCCGGCGGGTCTCGTTCACGTCGGACCTGCTGGTCGTCGACGAGGGAGAGAGCGCCGGTCTGGCACTGCTCGTCGCCAAGAAGCTCCAGACGTAGGAGGTGGGGAGATGGTGTTCGCCGTATCTCCAGATGTTTCCCCGCAATCTCGGGATACGGCGCAACATGGGCTCCTATCTGGCGATAGCAGCTCATCCCGGCGGCTATGGGGAGATATCGGCCGATATTCCGGGATGTTTCGCCGTATCTCCAGATCCTGGCGGATATCCCGGGATCTTGCGGCGTAGCGCCTTTACCCGGCCAGTTCCCTCAACGTCCTGATCGCATGCTCCATCTCCGCCTCCGTGTTGAAGAAGTGCGGTGACAGCCGGATCCCTACGTTCGGACGGTAATCGCAGATGATCTCCCGCGCGATCAGCTCCTTGCAGAGGCGCTCCGCGTCCGGATGGAAGACGGAGACCGTCCCGCCCCGATGCTTGGGGTCGCGCGGGGTGCGGACCTCGAAGCCGGCGTCTTCGGCCAGATCGAGCAGGTAGGAGGTCAGGCCGAGGGAGCGCTCGCGGATCTTTTTCGATCCCACTCCGGCGACGATCCGGTAGCCGGGACGGCAGGAGTAGAGGGCGGGGATGTTCGGCGTGCCGGTGAGGAAGCGCCAGGCAGGTTCTTCACGGTAGCGGATCGGTCCGGGACGGAAGGAGAAGGGCTCCTCGTCCGCCTGCCAGCCGGTGAAGGAGGGCTGGAGCGATCCCGCGATCTCGGGGTTCACCCAGAGGTAGCCCGCGCCTGGGCCGCCGCAGAGCCACTTGACCGAGCCGCCCACCGCCGCGTGCACCCCCCAGGCCTCCAACTCCAGCGGCACCGCGCCCGTGGACTGGTAGACGTCCAGGAGCAGGATCGCCCCCACCTCGCGGCAGCGGCGGGCGATGGCATCGGCATCCTGCACGTAGGCGCTGCGGAACAGGGTATGGGAGACCGGCACGAGGCGTGTCCGCTCGTCGATGGCGACCAGCAGACGCTCGGTCGGGATGCCGATGCCGTCGTCCGAGGGGACGGTGACGATCTCGGCCCCCTTCCGCCGCTCTCCCTCCAGGAGGTAGATGACGTTGGGGAAGTTCAGGGCCTCGTAGACGATCTTGTTGCGCTCCGCCGGGTAGTCGATGCAGGAGAGGAAGATGGCCGCCGCCATGGAGACGTTCTGGTGCATGGAGACGGCCCCGGGACGGACGCCGAGGAGGGGCGCCAGGAGGTCGCCGGTCTCGGCCGCCATCTCCCACCACCCCTCGCTCCAGGCGCGCACGCCCCGCTCACCCCAGGCGCGGGCGAAAGCCTCGACCTCGTCGTGGACGGCTCCCGGCATGGCCCCCAGGGAGTTGTTGATGAGGTAGGTCGTGCGCTCCAGGATAGGGAACTCGGAGCGTAAGGCCAGCAGGTCCTCGTGGGGAGCAACGTTAGCGGGCATGACGTCAGCGTCCCGTCCACTGGGCGGGGCGCTTCTCCAGGAAGGCCTTGACGCCCTCTTCCTTGTCGGCCGAGGAGAAGCAGAGGCAGAAGAGATCGCGCTCGTAGGTGATGCCGTCCTCGATAGGCAGCCGCTCGCTGGCCCGCAGGGCCTCCTTGGCCACCTTGAGAGTGAGCGGGCTCTTGCTGGCGATCTTCCCGGCCAGTTCCAGCGTCCTGGCCCGCAGCTCCTCGGCGGGAACGACCATCTCGACGAGGCCGATCTGAAGGGCCTCGGCCGCCGGGATCATGTCGCCCGAGAGGATGAGTCGCATGGCATGGCCGGTGCCCACGAGGCGAGGGAGGCGCTGGGTGCCGCCGCCGCCCGGGATGAGCCCGAGGTTGATCTCCGGCTGCCCGAAGCGGGCTTTCTCGGAGGCGATGCGGATGTCGCACGACATGGCGAGCTCGCAGCCGCCGCCCAGGCAGAAGCCGTTGATCATGGCAATGACGGGTTTGGGGAAGCTCGCCATGACGTCGAAGATGCGGGGGCTGCGCATGGCGTAGCGCTGGTCGAACGGGGTGCGGCCGGCGAACTCGCCGATGTCCGCTCCGGCGATGAAGGCCTTCTCGCCCGCGCCGGTAATGACGACGACGCCCACGGCGTCGTCCTTCTCGATTCCGGCGAGGATCTCCAGCATGTCGCTCCGCACCTGCTCGTTCAAGGCGTTCAGCTTGTCGGGCCGGTTGATGGTCAGGATGGCGACGCGGCCTTCGCGTTCCACCAGGATGGTTTCAGGCATGGGATGTCTCCTCAAGATTTCAGATGAAGACCAGCGCGGGGATCATAACTGAGGCCCCTACCGGTTCCGCCAGACCGGCTTCCGCTTCCCCAGGAACGCGGCGGCCCCCTCCTCCAGGTCCTCCAGAAGCAGCAGCTCTTCTTTATAGATCCGCTCCGTCTCGGCCAAGGCCTCGGCGAAGGGGAGGTCCCGGCCGGCTCGGACGGCTTTCTTGGTGAGGCGGATGACAGGGGCGCTCCGGGTGGTAAGGCCGCCGGCGAGGTTGGCGACGGCCTTGTCGAGCTCGCCGGTGGGGACACGGTAGGTGACCAGCCCCAGCTCCTGGGCCTCAATGCAGGTGAGGATGCGGGCGGTCAAGAGGAGGTCCAGCGTCCGGCCCACGCCCAGGCGGGCGGGCAGGAGGGCCGAGGCCACCGGGGCGTAGCAGCCGAGCTCGATCTCGGGCTGGGAGAAGCGGGCGTCCTCGGTGGCGATGACGAGGTCGCAGGAGAGCGCCAGCTCCATCCCCCCTCCCAGGCAGAAGCCATGGACGGCGGCCACGGTGATGATGTCGAGGTCGCGCAGCCGGCGGAGGGTGCCGTGGAGGCTTTCGAGCATGGGACCGACCCGGTCGGGCGTGTGGTCCTGGACGGCGACGCCGGTCGAGAAGGCGCGGTCCCCCGCGGCGCGGAGGACGATCAGCGTCAGCTCGGGATCGGCCCCGAGATCCATGATCACCTCGCCCAGGCGGTCGATGGTGGGGATGTCGAGGATGTTGAGCGGCGGCCGGTTCAGCGTGACCGTCGCCGTCCGGCCTTCGCGATCGCGGTGAACGAGGACCGTTTCTTCACTCATGCGTGAACCCGGCCGCCCGGACGAAGTCCACCCACAGGGCGCGCTGCTGGGCGAGGGCGATCAGGTTCTCGGGATGCCACTGGACGCCGCGCACCCACCAGCCGCCGTCCTTGAGGACGACGGCTTCGACGAGACCGTCGGGCGAGAGGGCGACCGGGACCAGTCCGTCGCCCAGGCGCTTGACGGCCTGGTGGTGCCGGCTGTTGACCCGGGGCAAGTCGCGGGTGAGCCGCTCCCCCAGAGGCGCTCCGGGCTCGATGACCTGGACGGTATGGGCCAGGGTCTCCGGGGTCTCAGTGACGCTGTGGTGAATCGGGCTCCGGAATTGGGTGGGCAGGTTCTGCCAGAGCGAGCCCCCCAGATAGACGTTGAGCACCTGGAGGCC
Organism: uncultured Thermoanaerobaculia bacterium; assembly: GCA_964245465.1. Lineage (GTDB taxonomy): Bacteria > Acidobacteriota > Thermoanaerobaculia > Multivoradales > UBA5704 > DATARR01. Next base: position 5,143 of record CAXTNS010000150.1, on the reverse strand, counting down.
CCGGCAGATTCCCCAGACCGGGACGTTCGCATCCCGGGCCGCGTCAAGGAGTCTCCACTCCATGGCGTCCCGCTCGGGCGAGACCTCGACCTCGGCGTTGGGGAGAGCCTCCTCGCCATAGAGCTCCGGGGCCACGTCGATGCCTCCGCAGAGGACGAGCCCTTGGACGCCGCTCATGAGATCCGTCAGGGGGACCTCCGAATCCGGCTTCACGACCCGGATACGTTCCTCGGGCACGCCGGTGGCACGAAGAGACTCACAGTAGGGGCCGGAGTACTCGTCCGTGGAGGTCGAGACCAGGATCACGCCGCTCACGCCGCCTCCCGCTCCACCAGCGCGGCGACTCCCATGCCGCCCGAGACGCAGAGGGTCGCGATGCCCCGCTCGGCCCCCCGCTTCTCCAGGCCGTGGAGCAGGGTGACGAGGATGCGGGTGCCGGTCGCGCCGATCGGATGGCCAAGGGCGATGGCGCCGCCGTCCGGGTTCACGCGCGCCGGGTCGAAGCCCAGCTCCTGGTTGCAGGCCAGCACCTGGCAGGCGAAAGCTTCGTTCAGCTCGACCGCGTCGATGGCGCCCGCGTCCAAACCCTTCTTTTCGAGCAGCTTGCGGACGGCGGGCACGGGGCCGATCCCCATGATCCGCGGATCGACGCCGACGACTTCCCAGCCCACCAGCCGGGCCACGATGGGCAAGCCGAGCTCTTGGGCCGCCGCCCGCGAGGCCACGAGGATGGCCGCGGCACCGTCCGTGATTCCGGAGGCGTTGCCGGCCGTGACGGCGCCGCCCTTGCGGAAGACCGTGGGGAGCTTGGTCAGGGACTCGAGCGTCGTGCCGTCGCGCGGGTGCTCGTCCTTGTCCATCGTGATTTCGCCCTTCTTGCCGGCGACCTTCACGGGGACGATCTCGCTCTCAAAGCGACCTTCGCCGCGCGCGCGTTCGCAGCGGAGCTGGCTCTCCAGGGCGTAGGCGTCCGAAGCGGCGCGGTCAATGCCCATCTCGGCGGCCAGCTCCTCGGCTGTCTCGCCCATGACGAGCTTGGAGAGAGGATCGTTGAAGCCGTCCTGGTACATGCCGTCCACGATCTCGGCGTTGCCCATGCGGTAGCCCCAGCGGGCGCGGGGGAGGAGGTAGGGGGTGTTGGACATGCTCTCCGTGCCCCCCGCGAGGATGACCCGGGCCTCGCCGGTCAGGATGGTCCGCGCCGCCGAGAGGACCGACTGGAGCCCCGAGGCGCACGCCTGGTTGACCGTGAAGGCCGGCCGGTCGACCGGCACGCCGGCTCGGAAGGCGATCTGCCGCGCCGTGTTGGGGCCGCCGCCCGCCTGCCGGCCGTGGCCGAAGATGACTTGGTCGACGCTGGAGGGATCAAGCCCGGCCCGCTCCAGCGCGGCTTTGGCCGCCGCCGTGCCGAGGTCGGCCGCCGAAAGGGAAGCCAGGGCGCCTCCGAATTTTCCGATGGGTGTCCTCACCGGGGCGGCGAGGACGATGTCGTTGTCGTGCTTGTCTGCCATGGAAGTCCTGTTGTGAAGGCCGGCCCTCCTCTCCCGTGGAAGAGGAGGGAGAGACTGCTGACGTCTCAGTTACCCAGGATCAATAACCCCGGAACTCGGGCTTGCGCTTCCCGACGTAGGCGTCGAGGCCCTCGCGGGCGTCCGGGCTCTCGAAGAGCTGCTGCTGAAGCTCGCGCTCGATGGCGAGGCCGCTCTCGAACGGCACCTCGGCGCCGGACTGCACGGAGCGCTTGATCCGGCCGACGGCCTTGGCGGCCTTGTTCGGCGGGCAGAACTGCCGGGCGTACTCGTGGATGTGGCCGGCGAAGTCGTCGCCCTCGTAGATGGAATTGACGATGCCGATCCGCTGGGCCTCTTCGTAGTCGATGAGCCGGCCGGTGACCATCAGCTCGATCGACTGGCTCTTGCCCACGCGGCGGGCCAGGCGCTGCGTGCCGCCGGTGCCGGGGAGCACGCCGAGGTTGACCTCGGGCAGACCTATCTTTCCGGAATTCTTCTTGGCGATCAGGATGTCCGCGGCCATGGCGATCTCGAGCCCGCCGCCCACGGTATGGCCCTCAAGGGCCGCGATGACCAGCTTGGGCGTCTGCTCCAGGCGGTTCAGGGTCTCGTTGGCGTGGAGGCAGAAGTAGTACTTGAAGTAGGGATCGGACGACTTCAGCATGTTGATGTTGGCGCCGGCACAGAAGAACTTGTCGCCTTCGCCCCGGATCACGATGACGTAGACGTCCTTGTCGAAGCGCGCCTTGAGGGTGGCTTCGTCGATCTGGCGCATCATCTCGTGGGTGTAGGTGTTGTGCGGCGGATCGTCGAGCGTCAGGTACGCGACGCCGTCCCGGACCTCGTAGTGGACCAGGGTGCGCTGCTCGGTGGTGGGCTCCGCAACGGTGGATTCAGCCATATTGTCTCCTCTCGTCAGGATTTGAGGGAATTGGATGTCCGGGGCGCGGGCCGGCGGCACCCGGTCAGGACGTCGGGCGTATTCTCCCATGAGACGGGAGGAGCGTCCACCAGGGGAGGTGTCTGAGGGAATCAGGACTGTGGGAAGGCTGAGCCAAAGGGTCAGTCGCGGCCGAGCTCCCGGCGGAGGCGCGCGTTCTCTTCTTCCAAGGCGCGATTCCGGTCCTCGGCGGCCAGCCGAGCCTTCGTCTCCTCCCTGTGGCCGAGGAGACGTTCGCTGGTCGCGGCATCAACCAGCCGCAGGTTGATCCCCTCCGGCCGCAGGATCAGGCCGGTCGTCCGGCTCCGAATTGATCCGTCTCTTTCCAAAAGGATCGGCTGGTACCGTCCTCCTTGGAGCCGGTAGCCCTGAAGGCGCGGCTCGAGGTAATCATCCAGAGGATCAAAGAGGACGTACTCCTCGACCCCTAGGTCCTCATACCGGTCCTTCTTCCTGTTGAGATCCTCGTGGCTGGTGGTGTCGGAAGTGACTTCGATGACGAAGTCCGGAGCTTTCCCTTCCTTCCACAAGAGATAGGTCTTCCGGTGACCCTTGGGGACCCCCCGGACCAGGAACACGTCCGGAGAGATGGACTTCCGGGGGTTTCCCTCCATGTAGTAGAGGAGGAGGTTGCCGCTCACGTATACGTCCGGCTCCCCGGCGTAACGATGATCCAGAGCATGGATCAGGTTGAACATCACGTCCCGGTGGACGTCGCTTTCCGCCATCGGCTTGCCGTCGGACTCCGGGTAATAGATTTCGCGCTGGAGAGGTATAGCGGCCATAGACGACGTCCTTTCCAACAGGCCTGCAATCAAATCACGGCGGCGTTTCTAGATGCAACCAGATCCTCGGGCCTCACGGCGGGATTATACGCCCCCATTCCCCTTGACAGTTTAGGGGAAGCCGTCCTATCCTTTCCCCTGGACATTTTAGGGGAGAGATCACGATGGCGAAGATGGACCTGCTGCAAGGGACGCTCGACGTCCTCATCCTCAAGGCCCTTTCCTGGGGGCCGCTCCATGGGTATGCGGTCGTGCGGTGGATCGGCCAGCGGACGGAGGACGCCCTCCGGATCGAGGAGGGTGCCCTCTACCCGGCGCTCCACCGGATGGAGCAGCGCGGGTGGATCGAGGCCGAGTGGGGCGTCTCCGAGAACAACCGCCGGGCCAAGTTCTACCGGCTGACCGACGAAGGCCGCCGCCAGCTCCACGCGGAGGCCGTGTCCTGGCAACGGTACGCAGAGGCCGTGGGCAAGGTGCTCCACGCGGCGACGGCTTAGGAAAGGAACCGGCCATGGCTTCCTGGCGGCGCGCTTTCCGCCTTCACTTGAAGGGCGGCACGGTGGAGCAGGACGTGGACGACGAGATCGCCTTCCACGTGGAGATGAGGACGCAGGACCTGATCGACGAGGGCGTACCCCCGCACCTCGCCCGCGAAGAGGCCCTGCGCTGCTTCGGCGATGCGGACCGCATCCGCCGCACCTGCCGCGAGATCGGCCGGCGCCGCGAGCGCGGGCGGCGGTGGACGGAGGTCTTCTCGGAGATGGGGCAGGACGCCGCCTTCGCCCTCCGCCAGCTCCGCAAGGTGCCGGCCTTCGCCCTGATCGCCGTTTTCACCCTGGCGCTCGGCATCGGCGCCACCACTGCGATCTTCAGCCTGCTCAACGCCGTGGTGCTCCAGCCCCTGCCGTTCTCCGAGCCCGAGCGGCTCGTCTACTTCTGGTCGGTCCACCGGGGAGAGGACCGCTCGACCTCTCCGGGGAACTATCTGGAATTCAAACGAGGGGTGCCCTCCTTCGAGCGCTTGGCCGCCGTGCAGAACACGAGCTTCAATCTGACGGGCGACGGCGCTCCGGAGCGGATCGACGGGAACCGCGTCTCGGCGGAGTACTTCGAGGTCTTCGGTGTCCGACCGGTTCTGGGCCGGAGCTTCTCGGCGGCGGAAGACGTTCCCGGCCGCGAGCGGGTGGTGGTGCTCTCGGACAGCCTGTGGCGCGAGCGCTTCGGGGGGGACCGGAAAGCCCTCGGGCAGGTTCTCCACTTGAACGGCCTCCCGTACACGGTGATCGGCGTCATGCCGGCCTCCTTCACCCTGCGCTCGAACGACTCCCGGCTCTGGGTGCCGCTTGCGTTGTCCCCAGAGGACGCCACCGATTACGGCAACAGCTACTTGCAGGTGAGGGGCCGGCTACGCCCCGGCGTGTCCCGGGCGGCGGTGAAGACCGAAATCGACAGGATCGTGAAGCGGCTCAAGGAGCTCGACCCGAGGTCCAATACCGACAAGGAAGCCCGCATCGAGCCCTACCTGGACCGTCTCCTCGGAGGGTACCGGCGCCGGCTGCTGATCCTCCTGGGGGCGGTCGCCTGCGTGCTGCTGATCGCCTGCGTCAACGTGGCGAACCTCCTTCTCGCCCGGGGAGCCGCCCGGGGGCGGGAGATCGCCATTCGCGCCGCGCTCGGGGCGGGCCGGAGGCGGATCGTCCGCCAGCTCCTCACCGAGAGCCTGGTGCTGAGCCTGGCCGGGGTCGCGGCCGGCACCGGCCTTGCCTGGCGCGGCCTGCACGGGCTCGTGGCGATCAGCCCGCCCGGCGTGCCGCGCCTGAGGGAGGCGGGCATCGACGGCCCGGCGCTCGCCTTTGCCTTGGGGCTGGGGCTTGTCGCGAGCCTGCTTGCCGGCCTCGTGCCGGCGC
>CAXTNS010000149.1:0-11924 GCA_964245465.1 uncultured Thermoanaerobaculia bacterium | reverse complement strand
GTGGCGTAGATCTCGGGCTCACCCTCATACGAGAGGCGGATCACCTTGGCGTAGCAGCCGCCCTCGACGTTGAACACGCCGTCGTCGCTCCAGCCGTGCTCGTCGTCGCCGATGAGCGTGCGGTTGGGGTCCGCCGAGAGCGTGGTCTTGCCCGTGCCCGAGAGGCCGAAGAACAGGGCCACGTCGTCTTTCGTGGCGCCGTAGTTGGCGCTGCAGTGCATGGAGAACACGCCCTGCTTGGGCAGGTAGTAGTTCATGACGCTGAAGATGCTCTTCTTGATCTCGCCCGCGTAGCGGGTGCCGCCAATCAGCACCATGCGCTTGGCGAGGTCGAGCAGGATGAACGTGGGGCTGCGGGTGCCGTCGCGCTCCGGCTCGGCCTGGAAGTGGGCGACGTTGATCACCGTGAAGTTGGGCTCGAAGCTCGCCAGGACCGCCGGGTCCTCCTCGCGGATGAACATGTTGCGGGCGAAGAGGTTGTGCCAGGCGTCCTGGGTGATCACGCGGACGTTGATGCGGTAGCGCGGGTCGGCGCCGGCATAGCCGTCGAACACGAAGACGTCCTTCTCTTTGAGGAACTCCAAAGCCCGTGTCCGGAGCGCTTCGAGCTTCTCCCGCTCGAACGGCCGGTTGACGTCGCCCCACCAGACGTCGCCGTCGATCGAGGGGTCTTTCACCAGGAACTTGTCGTTGGGCGAGCGGCCCGTGTGCGATCCCGTCTCGCAGACCAGGGCTCCCCCGGCCCCGAGAACGGCCTCGCCGCGCTGCACCGCCATCTCGACCAGGCGCGCCGGCGGCAGGTTCCAGTACGCCGCGCGCACGCCCTCGATCCCATGCTTGTCCAGTCCAAAGCTGCTCACTGCCGGCCCGTTATTTTCCATTCCATCACCTCGGAGATTGAGAGCCATAAGAAGAGAGATAGTCGGCGAGGAGCCGCGACATGACCCGGATGCCCACGGGCACTGCGCTGTCGTCGGCCCGGAACGTGGGCGTGTGCAGCCCGCCCGAAGTCGTGCCGGGCTTCAACACGCCGAGCCGGTAGTAGAAACCAGGCACCTCGTTGGCGAAGTAGGCGAAGTCCTCGCCGCCCATGCTCGGCTCGACGATCTTGACGTTCCCGGCTCCCGCCGCGCGCTCCAGCAGGGGCTGGACGGCCTTGGCGAGTGCCGGGTCGTTGACCGTGGCCGGTGCGTTCCGCTTGTAGTTCATTTCGAACGTGGCGCCGTTGGCGTGCGTGATGCCGTCCAGGATCTCCCGCATCCGGCGCTCCACCTCGTTGCGAATCTCCTCTTTGTACGTGCGCACCGTGCCCTCCAGCATCACCTCGCCCGGGATGATGTTGAAGCGCTCGCCCCCCCGGAAGATGCCGACCGTGATCACGCTCGGTTCGAGCGGCGGCAGGTTGCGCGAGCGGATGGTCTGGAGAGCCAGTACCGCTTCCGCCCCGACCACGATGGGATCGATCGACTGATGAGGATAGGCGCCGTGCGACTGCTTGCCCTTGATGGTGATCCGGAACTGGTCCACGGCGGCCATCGTGGGGCCGGAGTTGAAGCCAACCTGGCCCACCTCGAGCTCCGGGAAGGAGTGCAGGGCGAAGACGGCCACGGGCTTGTCTTTTCCGAAGAGCCCCTCTTTGAGCATCAGATCCGCCCCACCCTGCTCGCCCGGGGGAGGCCCTTCCTCGGCCGGCTGGAAGATGAACAGGATGCTCCCGGGCAGGTCTTGCCGGACCGCCGAGAGCACCGAGGCCACGCCCAGGAGCGAGGTCGTGTGGACGTCGTGCCCGCAGGCGTGGGCCACTCCGACCTCCTGGCCCAGGAAGGTGTCCTTCTTGGTGGATTTGAAGGGGAGGTCCGTCTGCTCGATGACCGGCAGGGCGTCCATGTCGGCCCGGACGGCGATGAGAGGCCCCGGCTTGCCGCCCTTGAGCAGGGCGACGACCCCTGTCTTCGCCAGGCCGGTCCGGGGCTCCAGCCCCAGCGAGCGCAGATGAGCGGCCACCAGCTCGGCCGTCTGCGACTCCCGGTTCGACAGCTCGGGGTTCTGGTGGATGCGATGGCGCAGCTCGATGATCTGGGGAGCGGCCTTCTGGGTCTCCTGATCGATGCGCGAGCCCAGACCCGTATCCGCCCTGGGGGCTGTCTTCTGGGCGGTCTGAGCCAGCGCGGGCAGTGTCCAAGCAAGGGCGATCACGGCCGCCGCGAGGCAGGCCGAATTCCGGCAAGGGGGCATTCTTCCTCCAGAGAACAAGATCTCCACAGCCGGTCAGACCGGGCGGAGGGGCTCAAAACCCGCCGAGTTTATACTCACGGGCGAGCATTCTCATGCCGCAGCGAGACGTGAGATAGAATTCTGCCGCCAACGTCTCGCCACGTCCGGCACCTTACTTCCCCTGTTTTAGGAGACGGTCCTTGAATTTAGAGAATCGCAAGATCCTCGTGCTCGGAGGGTACGGCCTGGTGGGCGTGGCCGTGTGCCGGGAGCTCCTCGTCCGCAATCCGCGCGAGATCCAGATCCACAGCCTCCGCATCGAAGAATCGGAGAAAGCAGCCGAGGAGCTCCGGGCCGAGGCCCACTCGACGGTGCTCTCGACCTCCGCCGGCAACATCTTCGGCCTCCTCCAGAACGGCTCCAAGCGCGACCGCATCCGCGCCGAGCTGCGCCGCCTGGACGAGGAAGACCTGGGCACGTTCGTCCTCTATGACCTCCTGACCGGATCGCGGCCGGACGTGGTGATCGACTGCGTGAACACGGCCACCGGCATCGCCTACGGCAACATCTTCCGCTCCGCCGAAGAGGTCCTACACCAGATCGAAGGGGGTCATGTGGACGCCGAGGTGGCCGAGCAGCTCCTCGACGCCCTCTACATGCCGCGCCTGATCCGCCACATCCAGGTGATGTACCGGGGCATGATCGACGCCGGCACCCGCGCCTACGTCAAGGTGGGCACCACGGGCACGGGCGGCATGGGCCTCAACATCCCCTACACCCATTCCGAGGAGCGGCCGAGCCGGGTGCTCCTGTCGAAGAGCGCGCTCGCGGGCGCCCAGTCCATGCTCCTCTTCCTCATGGCGCGCACTCCCGGCGCGCCCACCACCAAGGAGATCAAGCCCGGCGCCGTTATCGCCTGGAAGAAGATGGACTACGGCCCCATCGTCCGCGGCGGCAAGCCCCTCCAGATGGTGGACGCCCGTCCCATGACCCTGGGGGAGACCTTCTCGACGTCCGACCCCGGCGCCGCCCGCGTCCGCGACGAGGCCTACCAGAACGTCTACATCGACACGGGCGAAAACGGCGTCTTCAGCCTGGAAGAGTTCGCCGCCGTCACCAGCCACGAGCAGATGGAGTTCGTCACCCCCGAGGAGATCGCCCGCTATCTCGTCTTCGAGGTCGAGGGGCGCGGCTCCGGCTACGACATCGTCAACGCCTTGGACGCCGCCGTTCTGGGCCCCACCTACCGGGCGGGCATCCTGCGCCACTGGGCGCTGGAGCGGCTGAATGAGATGGAGAAGGAGCACGGCGTCCACAGCGTGGCCTTCGAGATGCTGGGGCCGCCCCGCAACTCCAAGCTCCTCTTCGAAGCCCACCTGCTGCGCCTCGCCTTCCCGAACATGGACGCCGTCCGCCGCTCCACCCCCGAAGAGGTGCGAGACGCCCTGGACCGCCTGGTGCGGGAAGACCCCGAGGTCGCCAACCGGGTCATCTCCGTGGGCATTCCCATCCTGCTCGATTCCGGAGAGGTCATCCGGGGCGTCAAAGTGATCGTGCCCGCGGATGCCGACGCCGAGCCCGTCACCTCCGAGAAGCTCGAAGAGTGGGTGCGGGACGGCTGGGCGGACCTCCGCCTCGCCAACTGCGCCAGGTGGATCGAGCGTTTCCAGAGGATCCACGAAGAGACGTCGGCCCAGCCCGAAGGCGACTCCTCCAGCCGCTATCTTCGCAACCGCCGCTTCTGGCACAAGGTGGACGTGATCCAGCCGGGGAAGGTCGTGGGGTGGATTCTGGGATCGGAGGAGGGGGGATCGCGGATCAAGCGGTAGGGCGGGGTTTGTCCCCGCCCCCGGATCTATCAGGCGGCGTAGGCGGCTTCGAGGACCCGGAGCGCCGAGACGGTGATGTTGACCGGCGTCGGGTGGGCGATGTTGTCGCTGACCGGGCAGCGGGTCTCGACCTCACGCTTCAGCATCTCAAGCTCTTCAGGCGAGGCGTCCGCGTGGACCTTGATGTTGACGTTGATGGCCTGGTAACCGGCGCGCACCGAGCGGTCCGTGCCGGCGAACTTGGCGGGGTCGAGCGAGGCGGTCACCTCGATCTCGGTGCCCTTGACGTCGATGCCCAGCTCCTTGCCGATGAAGAAGGTCATGTAGCTCAGGCAGCCGCCGTGCGCGGCCAGAATGAATTCGAGCGGGCTCGCGGCGCCGTCCTTGCCGCCCAGCTCCGGCGGCTCGTCCATGAAGATCTTGAAGCTGCGGGCCTCGGTCGTGCTCCGCGCCATGCTCTCACCCACGGTCTTGATACTGGCGGTATACATCTTGGTGTCGTCCTTTCGTTTTGGGTGGCGCGTTCGGCGGCGCCTGGGGGAAGAACGAACGATCCCCTCTCATCCCCTCATGCCCATTCCCGCAGGTACGTCGAGCACCTACCCCACGGGCCTGTCATCCAGGCGAACCCTGGGCTCGCTTTCCACTCATTTCGACACCTGCTATATAGAGCAGGTGTCTAGACGCACGCGGAAAGGAGCTCGAATGGACCAGAAACCTCAATTTTTGAAGCGCCTGAACGGCCCTTGGCATGAGCGTTCTCTTCACATCTTCATGGCCGTCGTGCTGGCTCATTGGGCCGAGCACCTGGCGCAGGCGTTCCAGATCTATGGGCTCGGCTGGAAGCCGCCGGCGGCGCGCGGCGTGCTGGGCCTGCTGTACCCCTGGCTGGTCAAGTCCGAGGTGCTCCACTACAGCTACGCGCTGGTTATGCTGATCGGCCTCTGGGTCCTGCGCACCGGGTTCGTAGGCACGTCGCGGACGTGGTGGACGATCTCTCTGGGCATCCAGTTCTGGCACCACATCGAGCACGGGCTGCTCCAGTGGCAGGCCCTCTCCGGGCACAACCTGTTCGGCTCGCCCGTGCCCACCAGCATCGCCCAGCTCTGGATTCCGCGGGTGGAGCTGCACCTGATCTACAACACCATCGTCTTCATCCCCATGATGATCGCCATGTACTACCACATGTTCCCGCCCAAGGGAGAAGCGGTCCACATGCGATGCACCTGCGCCGTCCAGCCGCGCGTAGTCATGGCGACTTGAAGCGGACGTTATCCTGGCTGGCGGTCTGCCTGATGATGGTGGCAGGCTGCCAGCGGGCGACGGATGAATCCTCTACCATTGCGATGGACTGGACCGTGACGCCCCAGCCGCCCGCGGCCGGTCCGGTCCTGCTCGCGCTGAAGTTGACGGATCGCGGCTCGGGCCGGCCTCTTTCCGGCGCAACAGTGGGAATCACAGGCGACATGACACACCCGGGAATGCAGCCGGTCTTCGCCACGGCCCGCGAGGTGGCGCCGGGCCGGTACGAGGCGCCGGTCGAGCTGACCATGGCGGGCGACTGGGTGTTCTCGATCGACGCCAAGCTCCGGGACGGCCGCCGCTTCGAGCGGCAGTTTGAGCTGCGAAACGTCCGAGTCCGGCAGGGAGGACCATGAGCGGGACGGACCTTCTCCGCTGGTCTCTCCTGGGCCGCTTCCTGCGCTGGCGCCACGCGCGGACGGCGATGCAGATCCCGCTCTTCGCGCTGGCGATCGTGATGATCGTCCACGGCTTCCTGGGGCCTCAACTGGCGCCCAGGAACCTGTCGACGCTCCTCACCTGGGTGCACTACCGGGGCGCCCTCGTGCTGGTGCTCCTCGCGGCGGGCAACCTTTTCTGCATGGCCTGCCCCTTCATGCTGCCCCGCGCCATCGCCCGGCGTTTCTTCAAGCCCGTGCGGCGCTGGCCGAGATGGCTGCGGACCAAGTGGCTGGCGGCCGGCCTCTTCGTGCTCGTGCTCTTCGCCTACGAGCTGTTCGACCTGTGGGGCTCGCCCGCGTGGACGGCCGCGCTGATCCTCGGCTATTTCGCCGGGGCTCTGATGGTGGACGGCCTGTTCGAGAAGGCGTCGTTCTGCAAGTGGGTCTGCCCCGTGGGCCAGTTCAACTTCGTGGCCTCGACGATCTCGCCGCTCGAAGTCCAGGTTCGCGAGCCGGACGTCTGCGCCCGCTGCACCACCTACGACTGCATCCGGGGAAACGACCGCGCGCCGGGCTGCGAGCTGAACCTCTTCCTGCCGCGCAAAACGGGCAACATGGACTGCACCTTCTGCCTGGACTGCGTCCACGCCTGCCCGCACGACAACGTGGCGATCTCGACCCGGTTGCTAGGGAGCGAGCTGTGGAGCGACGCCCCGCGCTCCGGCATCGGGTTCTTCTCGAAGCGGAAGGACCTCGCGGCCCTGGCGCTCGTCTTCACCTTCGGCGCCCTGCTGAACGCGTTCGGCATGGTGAGCCCGGTCTACGCGGTGCAAACCTGGCTCGCGGAGCGGATGGGGACGACGCAGGAAGCGCCCGTCCTCGGCGTCCTCTTCTTCCTGCTCCTGATCGTCGAGCCCGTTCTGTTGATGGGCCTCGCCGCGTGGCTGACGCGCCGGGCGGCTGGAACCGCCGAGCCGCTGTTGCCTCTCGCGACGCGCTTCGCCTACTCCCTGGTTCCTTTGGGCTTCGGGGTCTGGCTGGCGCACTACAGCTTCCACCTGCTCACGGGATTGTGGACGTTCGTTCCGGTCGTTCAAAAGATGCTCGGGATCGCGCCGAGCTGGAACCTGAGCGGTCTCTCGCCGGGGCTCGTCAATCCGCTGGAGACGGGATTCCTGGGATTGGGACTGCGGGGCTCGCTCCTCGTCTCCTTCCGCATCGCGGAGCGGGAGTATCCGGCCCGGGCCACGAGGACGTTCCTCCCTTGGGCCGGCCTCTCCCTCCTCCTCTGGGCCGCCGCCATGTGGCTGCTTTCCCAGCCCATGGAGATGCGCGGCACGTTCCTGGGCAGTTGACATGAAGAAGCTCGTTCCTCTCTTCACCCTCCTGTTCTGGACCGCCCTTCCCGCCCAGGCCCACCAGGGTCCGCCGTTCCCCATCCTGGTCGACCAGAAGGCCGGTCCCTACGTCGCCTCGATCTGGACCGATCCCGACGTGGGGAAGGGGACCTTTTTCGTTGTCCTCGAACCGCCGGAAGGCCGGAGCCTGCCCGCGAAGACACGGGTACGGATCGGGCTCCAGCCGGTCTCGAAGCGCCTCGCGGAAGCGGTCTACGAGGCCGAGCCCCAGAAGGTCCAGCACGGCGCGCGCTACTTCGTGGAGGCGCCCCTCGACAAGGCGGAGATGTGGCGCGTCCGCGTCCTCCTCGAAAGCCCGGAAGGCGGCGGCGAGCTCGCCGGCCAGGTCGAGGCGACCCCGGACGGGACGCTCGGGCCGTGGGCGTCGCTGATCTATCTGGTGCCGTTCGTGGGCTTGGGATTTCTTTGGTTGAAGGCCGCGATGCGGCGGCGGGCTCCCAACTCGTGAGGCTGTGAGCCGCCGCCGTCAGGGCTTCTCGAAGACCAGCACCCCGTTGAGCTCGTCCGTCACGTAGACGCTGCCCGCGGGATCGACGGCCACACCGGTCGGGGCCGCGAAGCCCCGGATCACCAGATCGATCCGGGGCTGCCGGAACGGCGGCGGATAGCGAACCAGGAGGCGGTTCGCGCGCTCGACGACATAGAGGTCGCCGGAGGGGGCGAGGGCCACCGCGACCGGCTGGCAGAGGCGGTCCTCCCCGATCCCGCAGAGGTGCTCCCTGAAGCTGCCCTCCTGTCCGAAGACACGGTCGGGCAGGTCGTCGAAGCGGTCGTACTGGAGCACGCGGTGATTCCCGGTGTCCGCCACGTAGAGGTTGCGCGCGCCGTCCACGGCCACGGACTGCGGCCTGCACAGGAGGTCGCGGCCGCCCGAGCAGGCCGACGACGCCGGGCGGACTCCGAGGTCGAAGCGCCCCTGCTTGCCGTAGACCCGGTCGGCCAGGGTGTCCTGGCGGAGAGGCTGGTCGTAGCGGAGCACCCGATAGTTGTTTGCGTCCGCTACGTACAGGCTTCCCTGCCGGTCCACCGCCAGCCCCAGGGGAAAGTACAGGCTGCCGGCGCTGACGCCCCCTTTGTTGCGCTGCCCCGTCGTGAAGGACCTCTGCTGTCCGAAGACCCGGTCGGCCACCGTGTCGGTGGTGAACGGCGAGTCGAATTCGAGGATGCGGTTGTTCCCGGTATCGGAGACGTAGAGGTTGCCCGCGCCGTCCACCGCCAGGCCGCCGGTCTCCATGAAGTCCAGGAAGCAGAGGCTGCGGGCGCTCACGCCGCCCTGGTTGCAGCGGTTGGAGAAGAGATCGGGCTGCCCCAGGACGAGGTCGGCCGGGAGGCCGGCCGCGAAGTCCTCGGCGGCTCGCCACCCCAGCACCCGGTGGTTCCTGGAGTCGAGCACGTAGACGTGGGGCGGCGAGCTCGCGCGGTCCACGGCGGCCGTCATGGGGGCGGAGAAGCCCCGGCCGTCCACCAGGTTTTCCGCGCCGTGGACGAAATCCACCTGGCCGAGCACGAGGTCGGGCACCGCGCCGGCCGCGAGCGGCGTGCTGATCCGGGTCACCCGGTGATAGAAGCTCTCCGCCACCCAGAGAGCTCCCTGGCTGTCGAGCGCCAGGCCCAGAGGGGCGCAGAAAAAGCCGCGGGCGGGCCGGTTGCTGTTGCAGGAGGACGCGCCCGAGGTGAGGCTCCCCCGTTTGCCGAGCACCCGGTCGGGCACGGCGTCGGTGGTGAACGGAGAGTCGTACCCGAGGATCCGGTTGTGGAACCGGTCGGCCACCCACAGGTGGCCCGCCGCATCCGCCACCACCCCGGAAGGAGCGCAGAGCTGGTCCGGCGGCAGGGGAGCGGGATCGATGGGGTTGCACCCGAAGCCGCGCGTCGTGAAGTCCGGCTGTCCGAGCACCAGGTCCGCCACGCCGTCGGTCGTCAAGGGCGAGCGGAACACCAGGACCCGATCGAGGGCGGAGTCCGTCACGTAGAGATTGTCCGCCGCGTCCAGGGCGAGCCCCTGGGGGTTACAGAAGCTCGAGGCGTCGTGCGGCGGATCGCACCGCGTATGGCCGATATGGACGTCGGCGACGGTGTCCGTCGTGAGCGGCTGCCGGTACACGTAAACGCCGGCAGCCCCGTCGACCGCGTCGTTGCCGTCGGAAACGTACAGGTTCCCGGCGCGGTCCAGCGCCAGACCCGTGGCAGGGCATGGGGTATTCGGCGGGAACTGCTGGTTCGAGTCCAGGGCGCATCCAAAGGAAGTGAAGTCGTTCGCCCCGAACACCCGGTCGGCCAGGGTGTCCGAGGTGAAGGGGGAGTCGAATTCCAGGATCCGGAAGTTCCCCGCGTCGGCCACGTAGACGTTGCCGTTCGCGTCCACGGCGAAGCCGACCGGGGGCGAGCCGAAGTCCCTCGTGCAGAGTTGCTGCCGGGAGCGGCCGCAGGACACCGAGAAGAAATCGGGCTGGCCGAGGACCAGGTCCGCCGGCGCGCCGTTCGTCAAGGCCGCCGCGTTGCGCCATCCCAGCACGCGGTTGTTCATGACGTCGAAGACGTACACGCGGTTCGGCACCACGCTGGTATCGATCGCAACGTTCCGGGCTCCAAAGAGACCGCGAGCATCGACGAAGTTCGCTTCCCTGTGGAAGATATTGATCTGGCCGGCCACCGCGTCCGGCCGGCGGCTCCAGGGCTGGGCTCCAGCCTGCACGGCGCCGAGGAGGACGAGGAACGCGAGAAGACAGACCTTGAAGCGGAAGATCGGCATGAAGGCTCCTCTATGGTGCAGCAGCATTAGGCAATGGTACCACCTTGCCCTTTCCTGCGCCATTTCCGAGCCGGAATGCGTCTCCCCTCCTCTCGTTGGAGAGAGGAGGGGAGACCAGGAAAACCTCGGCGTCCTACCGCGGCTTGCCGCCCGTGGGGATGGGCGGCACCGTCACCTTCTTCGACGGGCTCTTCTTGAGCGCCTCCATCAGGACCTCGATGCCCTTTTCGAGCGAGGGGTCCTGGCCCTTGGCGAGCGCGTCGGGCCGGTCTTCGACTTGGATGTCCGGGGCCACGCCCTCGTTCTCCACCGCCCACTGGCCCTCGGTCGTCATGAAGCGGAACGTGGGCACGCTGAGCAGACCGCCGTCCACCAGGTTCGGGCTGCCGGAGAGGCCGATCAGGCCGCCCCAGGTGCGGGTGCCGATCAGCGGCCCCAGGCCCAGCTTCTTGAAATAGAACGGAAAGGCGTCGCCGCCCGAGCCCGCCTGGCCGTTGATCAGCGCCACCTTCGGTCCCGTGTTGACGAAGGCCGGCGTGCTGCCGGGCTCGCCGTCGCGGGTCACCCAGTAGCTGAGCAGCGGGCGGCTGAGCAGGGCGATCATGCGGTCGGGGATGAAGCCGCCGCCGTTGTAACGGTCGTCCAGGATCAGCGCGTCCTTGTTGGCCATGGGGTAGAAGTACTTGAACAGCTCGCGGTTGCCCTCCACCGCCGTGTTCGGCAGGTGGATGTAGCCGATGCGGCCGCCCGAGGCCTTCTCGACCTTGGCCCGGGTCGCCAGCACCCAGTCCAGATAGCGCAGGTTCTGCTCGCTCGCCACCGGCCGTACCCGCTCCTCGCGCGCCCCTTTGAGGTCCGGTTTGCCGTTGACCAGCAGCGTGACCACCCGGCCGGCCTTGTTCTCCATCAGCCGGTAGAAGTTGTCGGCTTTGTTGGTGGGCTGGCCGTCCACGGCGAGGATGTACTCCCCTTCCTCCACGTGAACGCCGGGCTCGGTCAGGGGTGAGCGGAAGTCCGCGTGCCAGTTCTCGCCCGGGAAGATGTGGGATACGCGGAAGTAGCCCGAGGGATCGGCCTCGACCTCCGCGCCCAGCAGGCCGCCCTCGACCCGCTCCGGCCCGGGGGCGTTGCCCACCTCCACGTAGACGTGGCCGGCGGAGACCTCGCCCCCCAACTCGCCCAGGATGAAGTCGAGGTCCGAGCGGGTGGCGATGAACGGCACCATCTCGCCGTAGCGCGCCCGCATGGCGTTCCAGTCGAGGCCGTGCAGGGCGGGGTCGTAGAACCAGTCGCGGAACGAGCGCCAGGCGTCGGTGTACATCTGGCTCCACTCGGCGCGGGGCTCGATCCGCATCTGGAGGTTCTCCAGATCGATCTTGCCGTCGCCCCCCTTCTGGCCGGGCCGGGCGTCGATCACGCCGTACGTCTCCTGGCCCTGGCGGTAGAGGATCTTCTTGCCGTCCGCGGACAGCTCATAGCCCGCGGCGCGCTCCACCACCGTGCCCTCCTCGCGCTTCTTCAGGTCGTACATCTTGAGCGCCAGGGGACCCGGACCCTGGCCGGCGGCGAACCGGTAGAAGATGGCGTCGCTGCCGGCCGCCAGGTTCTGATAATTGCCGGCCGGCCCGGGGATGGCCCGCACCCGCTGCTCGAAGCCGTCGAAGTCCACCTTCACCCGCACCGGCGCCTTCTTCACGGCGTCGCCCTTGCCCTCGGCGGCCACGTCGTCCGGACCCGCCTGTTGACTGGCCTTGGGGGCCGCCTTCTTCTTGGCGTCGTCCTGGACCACCCGGAGGTCACCCGTGGGCACCTCCTTCGCCGGCTCCTCCTCGTCGCTCTCCGGCAGGAACAGCGCCGGCCCCTCCTTGGAGAGCACGCCCACGTAGACCCGCGTGGGGTTGGTGTAGACGTAGTCGAACTCGAAGCCGCTGAAGGTCAGGTTGTACTCGCGGTTCGACAGGAAATAGAGATAGCGGCCGTCGGGCGACCACGTGGGTAGAGCGCGTGCACCGCACCGTTCGGCGCGTGG
>CAXTNS010000148.1:0-11962 GCA_964245465.1 uncultured Thermoanaerobaculia bacterium | reverse complement strand
GATTGATGGTCTCGACGTCGAAGCTCGCCGAGACCTCGGTCGTTTCGACCACCGGCCGGACGATCGACGACATCGTGGCTCTCTCGCCGGGGGTGACGGAAGCGGGGCCGAACGACCAGATCACGATCTCGGGATCGATGTCCTTCGAGAGTCTCTTCCTGGTGAACGGCGTGGTGGTGAACGAGAACGTCCGCGGACAGCCGAACCCGCTCTACATCGAGGACGCGGTCCAGGAGACCACGGTTCTCACCGGCGGGGTCTCGGCGGAGTTCGGCCGCTTCACCGGGGGCGTGGTCAGCACCGTGACCAAATCGGGAGGCAACGAGTTCTCCGGGTCGCTTCGCTCTTCGTTGACCAACGACGCCTGGACGGAAAAGTCTGACTTCGCTGCCCAGCTCGACCCCATCGACGGCACCAACAGCGCCTACGAAGCAACCCTGGGCGGGCGTATCATCCGCGACCGCCTCTGGTTTTTCGCGGCCGCGCGGTCGGAAGAGCGGGAGACCGGCGCCCAGACTTTCGACACCGCCATTCCCTACGACACCACGCGGGACGACCAGCGGATCGAGGGCAAGCTCACCGGGCGGATCACGGACCGGCACACGCTCGTCGCGTCCTACATCGACAGCGATCTGGAGCGGCAAAACTTCGTCACCTCCGGTCGCGTCGTCGACCTGCGCAGCCTCTCTTTCCGCGACGACCTCCGGGAGCTCCGTTCCCTCCAGTACCACGGTATCTTCACGGATCGCTTCCTCGTGGAGGGCCAATACAGTGAGATGGAGCACGCGTTCGCCCTCGGGGCCAACACCCGCGACTTGATCGAGGGCACTTTGCTGCTCGACGCCAACACCGGCCAGCGGGGGTGGTCGCCGACCTTCTGCGGCAGACCGTGCGGGTTCAAGGAGCGGAACAACGAGAGCTGGCTGGGAAAGGCGTCCTATTTCCTCAGCACTCGGGCGACCGGCAACCACAGCCTCGTCGGAGGCTTCGAGGAGTTCCATCAGAAGCGCAACGAGAACAACTTCCAGTCCGGCAGCGATCTTCGCATCCACGGCAACTTCATCTATTTCGGACAGGACGTCTTCTTCGGCGTGGATCCAGACTCCAGCGAGATCGAGTGGGATCCCGTTCCCGCGCTGTCGAGAACTTCCGACTTCGCCACGCGCTCGTGGTTCCTCAACGACAAGTGGGAGCTGAACGGCCGCTGGAGCTTCAACGTGGGAGTTCGCTATGACGAGTCGTTCGGCACCGATCAGGCCGGGAACAAGACCGTCGACGACAGCGCTTTCAGCCCGCGCCTGGCGGCACGCTACGACCTGCGCGGCAATGGCAAGCACAGCTTCAGCGCCACCTACGGCCGCTACGTCTCGAAGGTCGATCAAGGACCTGCCGACAACACCGCCACCGCGGGCCGCTATGCCTCCTACTACTGGGATTACAGGGGCCCGGCCATCAACCCGATAGGAACGCCACGCGACCAGCTCCTCCCGACCGCCGAGGTCATCCGGCGGGTCTTCAACTGGTTCGATTCCGTCGGCGGCACGTCGAACCGAGACCCGAATCTCCTCAACAGTGCCCACATCCCTGGAGTCACCCTGCGTTTCGACGGGCCGCTCGCGGCGCCGTTCATGGATGAATACACCTTGGGCTACGCCGTGACGTTCGGGGAAGGCGGCTATTTGCGCGCCGATTACATCGACCGGACCTGGGGAGACTTCTACGTCGTGCGGCGGAACCTGCAGACCGGCACGGCGACGGACCCGGACGGCGATCAGTTCGACCAGGGAGTGATCGAGAACGGCGATGACAACCTGAGCCGCGACTACCGCGGGATCCAGCTCCAAGGCCGCTATCGACTCCTGGAACGACTCTCGATCGGCGGCAATTACCCCTGGTCAAAGTTGCGCGGCAACGTCGAGGGAGAGACTCCGAGCTCCGCCACCAGCCTGGACAATGACCCCTTCATCAACCGGCCCGAGTACCAGGATTTCGAGCAAAACAACCCGGTCGGCTCTGTCGGTCCGGACATGCGCCACCGCGCCAACATCTGGGCGCAATACACTCTGCCGCCGACACGGGCGGGGGGACTTCAATCTCACGCTGCTGGAGCGGTACCACTCGGCGTTGCCCTACTCAGCCATCGGCACGATCGACGTGCGGCGCGGAACGTCGACGGGGCCCGCCAACGGCGTGGTGAACCCCGGCTACGTGACCGCACCCTCTTCGGTGACCTACTACTTCAGCGACCGGGGCGGGTTCCGCCTCGACAACATCACCTCGACCGACCTGGGGGTGAACTGGTATGCGCCGCCGTTGCGCGGCGTGCGCTTCTTCATCGAGGGCGACATCCTGAACCTGTTCAACGAGCAGGGACTGGAAGACCCGGACTTCATCGACAAGACCGTGCTCACCCGCCGCCAGACAACGTGCCTCCAGACGGGCACGAACGAACGCTGTCTGCCCTTCAACCCGCTGGCCGGCGAGGTGCCGCGGGAGGGCGTGCACTGGCAGAGGGGACCCAACTTCGGGCAGCCCACGGCGGCGGACGCCTACCAGCTCCCCCGTACCTACCGCCTCTCGCTCGGTTTGAGATTTTAGCGGGCCGATTTAGCGGGCCGATTTAGCGAGCCGATTTTAACGAGCTGAATTGTCCTGCCGCGCCGCGCGCTGACGCCAGCGCGCGGCGCCCTGGCGGTCCTCGAACGCCTCGAGGGTTTTCGCCGCCAGGAGAAATGCCCCGCGGTGCGGGTTGCTCCGCGCCATCTGCTCGAGCAGCTCGTTCGCCTCCGCGCTCCTGTCCTGGATGATGAGGATCACCGCCAGATTGGCGTAGGCCTGCAGGTGCTGTGGGAACGCCGCGATCTCACGCCGGTAGGCGGCGGCCGCCTCCTCCGGCCGATCGAGGCGCGCCAGCAGGTCGCCGCGCAGATAGTCCGCTCCCTGCAGCCGCCCCTGTCCTCCAATACCGAGCTCCGCCGCGCGTCTCTCCGCCTCCTGGACCGTCCGCAGCGCTCGATCGAGCTGGCCGGCGGTCCGCTCGACGTCGGCGAGCAGCAGCAACGTCGCCGGCTGGCTGTCGCCGAGCTGAAGGGCGGACCTCACGTGCTCCTCCGCGTCGTCGAAGCGTCCCTCTTCGAGCGCGACCCGGGCGAGGAGCTCGTTCGCTTCGCGGGGATGGGTCGTGAGGGCAAGGCGGGCATGGGTTGCGGCCGCGGCGGTATCGCCGATATTGCCGTGCTTGAGATAGGCGAAGCCCAAGGCGAGCGCGAGATCCGGCGAGAAGCGCTCGGTGTGAGCGATCGCCGACTGATAGACCTTGATCGCTTCGTCGTAGCGGCCGGATTCCACCAGGACCTCTCCCAGCTTCGACCCCACGTCCAGGAGCTTCGGGTTCTCTTGCAGCAGGCTCCTCAAGGCCGCGATCGCCTCCTCCAACCGGCGCTCGTCCGCGAAGCGGAACGCTGCCTTGATGCGAGCGAGGTTCTTGACCTCGTCGCGCGGGTTCGGCAGCGGCCCTGGACCCCGCTCGCGCGGCGTCCCCACGTATCCCAGGGCGGCCAGGTTCCTGGCCTCCTCCGGGTCGATCTCACCGATCGTCACCGCCGTTGCGGGATAGGCCTGCATCTCCTTCCGCAGCCGTGACGCCTCCCGGCGCTCAGTCGTGATCAGATTTCTGGCTTCACCGGGATCGCGCTCCAGGTCGTAGAGCTCGGGACTGGGCGCTTCGATGTAGTGATAGCGGCCGTCGATCAGCGACTGCAGCTCGCTCCAGCCGAGGTGAATGCGCGGGTAGAGCGTCTCGGAATAGATGGGACGAGCCTCGGCCTTAGCATCGACCTCAGCATCGAACCACGAAGCCGGGTGCGAAGGCAGGTCGATTCCCACCAGGCGCAGCACCGTGCCGAAGAGATGCGACAGAGGCGTGGGCCGGCTGATCGAACCGGCCTGGTGCGAGCCCGGCAGCTTGACCAGGAGCGGAACCCACAGCGCCTCGCGATACAGCAGGATTCCATGCTGGTCTTCGCCGTGGTCCAACAAGCCCTCGCCGTGATCCGAGGTGAAGATGATGATCGCGCGATCGTAGAGCCCGGAAGCCTTGAGCGACCGGATCAGCTCGCCGACGATGGCATCCGCGGCGGCGATCTCGCCGTCGTAGGCAGACGGATAGCGGCTCTTGAACGGCTCGGGTGGCGCGTAGGGGGCGTGCGGCTCATAGAGATGGAGGAAGAAAAAGAAAGGCTGCTCGCGGTGTCCCAGAATCCATGGCAGCGCGTGCTTGAGCGTCTCCCTGCCCGGGCGCTGGTGCTCGCTCGTCGCGCCCGCCGTCGCGACGGCGATCGAGTCTTCGTAGAGCTCGAAGCCGTCATCGATCCCGGTGTCGGAGCGCAGAACGTAGGACGATACCGCGGCGCCCGTTGCATAGCCTCGCTCGCGCAGCTCCTCGGCGAGAGTTCTGAGCCTCGCTCCTTCGAATCGGTAGCCGATGTTGTTCCGCACGCCGTTCTCGGTGGGCAGCGACCCGGTGAACATCGAGGCGTGCGATGGAAGCGTCATCGGGCAATGGCTGTAGACGCGCTCGAAGAGGACGGAGTCGCGCCGCAGTCCGTCGATGTTGGGTGTTTCGACCTGGCGGTAACCATAGGCCGGGAGGTGGTCCGCGCGCAGGGTATCGACCGAGATGAGGATCACCGGCGCGCCCCGGAAGCGTCCGGGGGAGGCGTCGCGCCCAGGGGAGGCGTCGCGCCCGCAGGCGGTCGCCAGAAGCGCGGCCGCGATGATTACGCCACGGAGTGCGCCACGGAGGCTAATCACAGTCTTTCCGTCGGCTCATGGCGTGGCGAGGATCACGTCGGCGATGCGATCCACCGTCGGTCCGAGGAAGTTGTCGTTCCGGTTCGTGAGCATGATGATCGTGAGCCGCTTGTCCGGGTAGCGGGCCAGGTACGTGCTGAACCCGAGGGTCTCGCCGTAGTGCCAGACCTTGCGCGTCCCCCTGTGCGAGGCCACGTACCAGCCATAGCCGTAGCCGCTGCCGGGCTGGTCCGAGGTGGGCGTGCCGGCCTGGAAGGCCATCGCCAGGGTCTTGGCTGGCAGCAGGCGCGTGCCGTACAGGGCCTGGTCCCAGAGCCACAGGTCCTCGACCGACGAGTAGATGCCGCCGTCTCCCAGGACCGAGCTGGTGAGGCTCTGGTCGGTGCGCTCGAAACGGCCGTCCCTCTCGCCGCTTTTCTCGCTATACCCGTAGGCCCGGCGCTCCACCTTGGAGATCCCCTCCTCGTAGGCCACGGTGCCGGCCATCCCCAGAGGGTCGAAGATGTTCTCCTCGAGGAACTTTGCGAACGACCGACCGGAGACCTTCTCGACGATCAGGGCCAGCAGGGCGTAGCCCGTGTTGCTGTAGCGGAACTGGCTGCCCGGCGCGAAGTAGAGTCTGTCCTGCTTGCCGACCAGGTCGAGCACGTCCTTGTCCTTGAGCGGCACCGTGGTGCCGGGCGGCATGAGGTCCTCGTAATCGAGGAGCCCCGAGGTGTGCCCGAGCAGGTGGCGCACCTTGACCCCGTGCGCGGCCCTGGCGAAGCCGGGGAAGAAGCGGCTCAGTGGATCGTCGAGCGACAGCTTTCCCCGCTCGGCCAGGAGGAGCACGGCCGTGGCGGTGAAGTGCTTGGTGACCGAGGCCAGCCGGAAGTTGGGAGCCGTGGTGATGGGCGTCCTCTCTTCCAGGTTGGCGAGGCCGAATGCCTTGCGGTAGAGGACCTTCCCGTCCTGCACCACGAGCACGCTGGCTCCCGGCGCATCGGAGCGGCCGTAGTCCTTCAGGATCGCGTCAAGCTGGGCGGGAACCGTGGAAGCAGCGGCGACCGTAGCGCAGAGGAGGATCATGGACGCACACGGCATATCGGCTCCCGCTGGAGTGAATCAGGCTATCGGCCAGAGATGCGACACGCCAGGCCGCCAGGCAATTATCGCCGACTGTCGGTCCGCGTACAACCAACGTCCGATCCGCCATGGGGCGCAAGCTCTCGCCGGTGAAGCCGAGGGCCCGATCGCCTCGAACCCTCTTCTCCGATAGCGCGGCCATGGTCGCGCGCCTCAGCGGCCAGCCCGTCGAGCGAGTACGCTACCTGCGATCCCCAACAGCCGCGAAAATGAAAGTAGAGGCAATTCAACCCGAGGTCACGCAAGTGATAGGCGATATCCAGGTGCTTTTCGATGCCCGGCAAGCCATGGATCAGAATCGCCGTGACCCGGGGTGTTTCTCCAGCGGCCCGATAAAACCCGCCCAACAGCCGGCATCCTCCGGATGTAAACGTGACGCCATCCAACCCAGCTTCGAATCGGCTCATCGACTTTCTTCCTCCGCCTGCTAGCAACCGAGACCTCCGATCACAGTATGAAAGCTTTCGATTTTGCCCTAGCTGACAGCCACCTCGATACCGACAAGCTCAGCCCAGCAGATACCAGTCCGGAGCGTGATTTTGCACCAGAGCCGATCTTGGTCCTTCTCATTGCAGTCGCCCTTGTTGCTGGTAACGTATTGACGCAGATCCTCGACAGGAGTGCCAGGGAAAACCTGGCTGACAGGGCCGCAGCGAAGGCGTCTCGGTCGAATCTGCCTTGAGGCGTGACCAGTGTGCTGAACGCAACGGCCCTCCGGTGGTCAAAGCAGCCGCCGAAGACGATCCCCCAAAGTGCCAACAATGCGCAGGTATCGCGGACTCTCTGGGATCGATTCAACGCATTCACCTCCTTGTTCCTTTACCGCGTCCACAGCCGGAGCTCAGCCGGTCAGGTCCGCGGCGGGGGCCAATATGGAGCAAGAGGTACGGGGAGTCAACGACCGCCGTTTCGCCGCCCTGGTGCAATCAGAGACGGCCGAGCTCTCTCGCCTGCTCGCGGCCCGATTCACCGCCGTCTACGTCCGCCTGGGAGGCGCCTGGAAACTGGTGGCTTGGCAGACGACGCGGTTGCCGGAGGGGTAAGGCGCCTCCGCCAAACTCTGCTAAACTGGAAGCCGTTATGAAGAAGGCTCTTACGTACAGGCAGACCGCAACCTACCGTGCCGTCCTCAAAGGCGATCACCTCGAATGGCAGGGAGAGGTCCCTCCCGAGATCGAAGGAGACCGCGCGTGTCCCGTCGATGTCACGATCCTGCGCGACGAGAATTTCAGCGCGACGCAGGCCGGGGAGAGGATGGCCGCTGCTCTCGAGAAGCTTGCGGCTTCCCAAGCTGTCGCCAGCATTGAAGATCCGGTGGAGTGGCAGCGGGAGGTCCGCCGCGACCGGCCCTTGCCCGGCAGAGACTGAGCGTGCTGATAGACAGCAATATCATCATCTACGCCGCCAAGCCGGAGCACCAAGCCCTACGCCGCTTCATCGCCAGGCACGCTCCGGCGGTGTCCGTCATCAGCTACGTCGAGGTCCTCGGTTACCATCGCCTCACCGAACAGGACCGGCGATATTTCGAGGATTTTTTCATTGCGGCTCCTGTCTTGGAGATTTCGACCGACATCTTGGAGCGCGCGACCTGGCTACGCCAACAGAGACCAATCAGGTTGGGAGATGCCTTGATCGGTGCCACGGCCCTGGTTCACGACTTACAACTTCTCACCGCCAACACCGACGACTTCCAATGGATTTCCGGCCTGCGCATTTCCAATCCTATTGGCTGAAGGAAATCAGCCCTGATCGCCTTTCTTCGGTTGGTTTCAATCAGTTGCCGAAACCCCGACCACTACGAACCACTTAGAACCGGCCAGCCGGATTGTCCAAAAGAACGCACTCTACCACTCGTGACCCGCCTCAGAAGACCGAGAACGACACCGGCTCACCTGTCAGATCGTCTCGTCCCATCGAACCCGGAAAAACACTCAAGTGGGAATTCTTTGGACGTACGACGTATGGCCCACTGCTCCAGGCGGCGATCGATGGTGGCCATGCCGGCCAGAGCGGCTGCCCGATGTAGCAGCTCTGACGATCCCTCGGTCTCGGATTCGAGGAAGACATAGTCGAGCACGCCGCCGCTCTCCTCGTACTTCGCCAGCAAGGCGGCAAGCTCGGGCTCAAGAGGAGCTTCTCTCATCGTTCGTCTCCAGAATGGGCAGGGCCGACACAGCAGCCTGCTGGGGGTGAGGAGGTCGGCAGAGTCTGGTATTCTAAGTATCTCATAGCAGCCAACACTCGCACCCAGCGTTTCGAAACCGAGATCCCGGCCCAACTTTTCGCCGAAATCCAGTCGCTCGTCAACACCGGCTGGTTCCGGAGTGTCGACGACGTCGTGCTCGACGCTCTACGACGCTTCCTGGATTCCCATCGCGAAGAGTTGATGGAAGGCTTCCTGCGCCAGAACGTGGAGTGGGGCCTCCATGGCCGAGACTGACGCTTGGCCCATCGCAATTTGTGACGCAGGTTCTCTGGTCCATCTAGACGAAATTTGCTGCCTTGATCTTCTCGCAGATTTTCGATTCAGCAGTCAATATCGCCCCCTTGGCGGCGCATGGCCGCCGCTCGAGAGATGAATGCGCCAATGGCTGTGTCAGGTACTTTGACTGATTTCTTGAATCGTATGCACCCCTTCCCGCGCTCGAGATTGCCTGGGAACTCACCGGAAGGATCGATCTTGTCGGCATTTCCTACGTAGAGACTCACGTACCCTTTCTGCGCATTCAGGGCGAACACTGCTCCGCGCTCATCCTCATAGCTGAGCATCTTGTACGCGATGGTCTCTGAGCTCAGGCGCGTTTTGCTGGATGAGCTCACGAAGAGCCAGAAGCGTGTCGCGGCGCCAATCTTGCTCGAGGTCGCAGAGGTACTCCTCAGGAGTCTGGGCGTCATATTGCATAAGGTTGTATGTACGGGCCGCGGGAGGCTCAATGTCTGAATTCACCGGCTTGGCGCGGCTTGCCGCGACAGATCCGGTAGAATGACGGGGTCGGCCCCATTGTCATACAAGAAACCGTCTACAAGCCAAGCTCTTCTAGCGAACTCTTGCGACCTGCCAGCCGCCAGTGACCCTCGAATACAGCGAGTAACTCCTTCTGACGAACTTCGACTACTTCCCGCGACCACTCAGCCTTGCCAAGAACTTGCGTGGTCATGACAAACGGGGAAATGCCCTTGCGGGAAAAATATGTTTGCTTCTTCGTCTCGAAGTCGTAGTTGGAAGCAGTGCTGTTCTTCTTACGGGTGAGTAGCGCCAGATTCCCGAGGCGGTGCACCCAAAACGCACGATCTTTCAGCTCGGGGAACCATTTCATCCACTTGCTGTTAGCGGGCGGATTCTGCGGCAAGACATGCTCAACGGTAACGGTGTCGTACTCATAAGTCGCGCCCCCTCCAGAAAGAAGCGCATCAAGTCTGAGGAGGAGTGCAGAACGCGCGCGTGCCGCCAACGTCTCGTAAATCGGCCCATCAAGCTTCGAGTAGACATCAAACTGTTCAGAGGGCAAAAGTTGTAGAGGAGACTTGTCACCGAATAAATCGGCACCAGCCTCAATATACTGTGTGAGGCGAGAGAATCGCTCTATCCGTTCGTTGATTCCAGACTTCGTCACCAGCATCGCGTATGCAAGGCGTTCAAGGTCGCGGAAGAAGGCATGCATCGCGTCTGGCGCTTGGCGAAAGCGGGCCATAAAGGCAAGCGCTGGCGGCACCCAATCTGTAAACTCAAGACGATTTAGCCACCGGAGGTGTTCGTTAACCTGTTCGGCGTACGCTGTGCTCTCGTAGGCGGCGTCAAGAATCTCCTCAAAAGCCCGAGCCATTGGCAGGAGCACCTCGTCGATGAAACGGGTCGGATGCTTGAGCTCCCCAACATGGTCATTGAATTCCTTTAGCAAGGTTCCCTTCGGTTTCGACTTTCGATAGACCATGCGGATGTGGCTAAACAAGTCGCCAAAGGTATCTCGGGTCAGATCTTCTTCAGCATCCTCCCATTTCTTCGTGTATGCGGTTTTGTGTGTATCGGGAATGCTGCCAATGACCTGCGCCTTTAGGATATCGGTGGCCGACAAGTCGAGCCCCCGACTATTCAGGACGGAAAATATGCGGTATGCGGAATCAAGATCAGGAGTGGCGACAACTACGAGGTAGCAGCGTGTGACGATGAATTGCGCTAAACGAAGCCTCTCTGCCTCAGGTAGCTTACCAAGGAACTCGGCAAACAACTGCGCATTGGCTCTGATGTTGGCTTGGCTGTCCGATAGGCAGTCCTTCAACTGGAGGAGGTCTGCAAATCCGTCTTCACGCTGCACATAGCGCTGGAAGAATTCTCGATCCCGGTCGCGGAGCGTGAGTCGAAAGCGATCTTTTGTTCCACGAATTGCGCTTCCTCGCTCATAAAGGAGGGGCGTAACTTCCTCTGCCTGTTTGTCACTAACTGATGCGCGAATCGCCGCCAGCAAAATTATTAGCGTAGTTAAGCGCTGCTGGCCATCCACAACATCAGCGCTGGGATTGGCTTCCTCCTTAATTAGCACAATGCTACCAAGAAAGTATGGAGCCATGTCTTCAACTGCGCCACCGTCCGCCAACATGAAACCATTTAAGTCCTCAAACAACTCACGGGCTTGCTCGGTTGTCCATGCATAAGGCCTCTGATAGCCGGGAATCTGAAATACATAATCATCACTGAAAATCTTGGAAAGCGATTGTTCATGCGCTACCAATGTTTTACTCATTCAATACCTCGTAGAGGTAAGTGAAGCGGATGGGGCCGAACTGTTGACCTGCATGCACCCGGCAGATATAGACATAGCTGAGACTGAGTCACTCGTGGCCTGATGCTCTACACTCAAGCGTTCAGCTCGGTTTCCAGATTCTCTCGGCTGTCGACGAGGATCGAGAAGCCGAAGCGGGGGAGGAGCTCTTCGAAGGCGCGGCGGGTCATGCCCAGGGCCTCTCGGGCCTGCCGCTCCGAAAGCTTGCCCGTGGTACAGCATAGTCACAAGCGCCTCCTTCAGGTAAGGAGGATCGACGAAGGCGAAGGAATCGGGGAACTCAAGGGAGACGGTCATGGTGTGATTCTACCCCAGCGGTGCCGCTTGCCGACCCCGCCTTCCTGCTCCCCCGGTCCATGCCGGAGGTGAACGTCACTCCGGTTTGTCCCCTGGACGTGTCTTAGGCTACTATCCTTTGCCAGGATGCGTCAAAAGATCCTGTCCAAGGGCCACGTCCAGCGGGACTGGAGCCGGAGGTTTTCCCGGCCGGAGGAGGTCCCCGGCTCTCCGCGGCAGTGCGAGGGCTGCCTCTCGCCCGGGCCATGAAAGTCCTCTTTCTTGACGAATCTGGCGATCACAGCCTGGATGTGATCGATCCTCAGTATCCGCTCTTCGTTCTCGGCGGCATTATCGTGGACGTCGAATATGCCAAGGGTGAAATGGCCGAGAAGGTGAACGCCTTCAAGCGGGAGTTGCTCGGCACCGAAGAGGTCATCCTGCATACAGCCGACATGGTGCGGAACCGGAAGGGCTTCGAGCAGATGGCTCACCCAGAGCTCCGGGAGCGGTTCTATCGCAAGCTGAACGCCCTTTTTGCGGAGCTGAAGTTTCAAATCGTGGCCTGTGCCATCCGCAAGGACGACCACCTGTCTCGCTACGGCTTTGCTGCCGTCGACCCTTACCACTTGGCGTTGGAGGTTCTGGTCGAACGGTTCTGCTACGAGATCGGGGACACACGGGACGGCGGAGTGATCGTGGCGGAGAGGCGGGACCGGATTCTCGACCGCCAGCTCCGGCTGGCCTGGCTGACCCTGAAGACCCGGGGGACCCGGTACGTGAAGGCGGTCCAGGTCACCAACCGGGTCAGGGGACTGGCGCTCCGAGGAAAACAGGACAACCTTGCAGGTCTGCAAGTCGCCGACCTCGTGGTGACTCCCATTGGACGCTCGCTACTCGGCAAGTCCTCGCTGGTGGACTATGGAGTCCTCCAGTCCAAGTTCAGGTGCAACCCCCGGAGGGAATACGGA
>CAXTNS010000147.1:0-11971 GCA_964245465.1 uncultured Thermoanaerobaculia bacterium | reverse complement strand
CCCTGAGCCCGGGGGTGAGGGTCCGGGAGGGGGGTGGCTGCGATAACCTACCGAGCCATGCCCACCGCCCCCCACATCGCCGTTATAGGAGCCGGAGCCTTCGGCGGCTGGACCGCTCTCCACCTGCTGCGCCGGGGTGCCCGAGTCACTCTGCTGGACTCCTGGGGTCCCGGCCACTCGCGATCCAGCTCCGGGGGCGAAACCAGGATCATCCGCGGCGCCTACGGTCCGGACCGCGTCTACATCGAATGGGTTGCGCGCTCCTTCGAGCTGTGGCGGGAGGCCGAGGCGCGTTGGAACCGCCGGTTCTATCAGCCCACGGGCATGCTCTGGATGTGCGGCGAAGATGACGGCTACGTCCGCGATTCGCTCCCCTATCTGAAGGACGTGAGCCTGCCTATCTCCGAGGTCTCTGTAGAGGAAGCCCGGGAGCGGTTTCCCCAGATCGACTTCGCGGGCGTCCATACCGTCTTCCTGGAGCGGGAGGCCGGCTATCTTCTGGCCCGGCGCGCCTGCCAGGCGGGGGCGGCGGCAGTCAATGCGGAAGGCGGAGAGATCCGCCTCGCGGCCGTTGCGCCCGGTCTCTTCCGGGATGGGAGGATGGACCGTCTGGAGCTCGCGGACGGCTCGGTCCTCGAAGCGGACCTCTACGTTTTCGCCTGTGGTCCCTGGCTCGGGAGCCTGTTCCCCGAGGTGATCGGCGAGCGCTTCCTCCGCGTCACCCGCCAGGAGGTCTTCTACTTCGCGACTCCGCCCGGCGATCCGCGATTCAACGAGGGCCTCTTCCCGACCTGGGTCGATCTCGGGGAGCGGATCTTCTACGGCATCCCCGGCAACGAGCACCGCGGCTTCAAGCTGGCGAACGACACCCGCGGCATACCCTTCGATCCCACATCGGGCGAGCGCCTCCTCACTCCGGCCCGGCTCGAAGAGGCCCGGGAGGTCCTGGCCCGGCGCTTCCCGGCGCTTGCCGGCGCCCCGCTCGTCGAAGCCCGCGTCTGCCAGTACGAGAACAGCCCAGACGGCCACCTCCTCTTCGACCGCCATCCCCACGCCGAAAACGTCTGGCTCCTGGGAGGCGGCTCCGGCCACGGTTTCAAGCTGAGCCCCGCCCTGGGCGAATACGCGGCCCGGGTCATCCTGGAAGACGGAGCTCCCGACAGCCTTTTCAAGCTGGCCCGGCCCGGGCATGGGGAGTGTTTCCAGACGCAGTTCGGGCACTGAGCTGTTGTGGTATGTTCCCAGTACAGGGAACGGTCCGGGAAGAACGCACGGGTTGACGCAACGGGCATTCCGCCCGCCGGGGTGTTACCATGGTTCAGGAGGCACGCCATGGCTGTCCAAGACCGCATCCGCAAGCTGACCTACGACGACTACGCCCGGATTCCGGACGACGGCCAGCGCCACGAAATCATCGACGGAGAGCACTACGTGTCGCCCGCGCCTTTCACCCCTCATCAGGGCCTATCCATAGAATTGGGATCGCGGCTGCACCTCTTCGTGAAGCGCCATCGTCTCGGACGAGTTTTCGCCGCCCCCTGTGACGTGGTCCTCTCGAAGCACGACATCGTCCAGCCGGACCTGATGTTCATCTCGAATCCGCGGGCCAGTATCATCACGGAAAAGAACGTCCAGGGAGCCCCGGACCTGATCATCGAGATCCTCTCGGAGGGGACCCGCCGTCTCGACGAAACGGTCAAGCTCGAGCTCTATGACCGCTATGGCGTTCTGGAGTACTGGACGTTCAACACTTCCAAGCAGGTCGCACAGGTCTACCGCCGGACCTTGCAGGATCTCCGCCTCGTGGCTGAGCTTTCCGCTGAAGGCGGGGACGTCCTCTCGACGCCTCTGCTACCGGGGATCGAAATCTCGCTCGCCGAGATCTTCGGCTAGACTCCACTTGCACCAAGCTTCCCTAGACGGCCAGGAGATCTCCAGGGATGTCCTCCAAGATCCTTTTGAAGAGGCCTTTCGTCCTGTTCGCCCTGCTCGTGTTCCTTGGCACAGTGGCTCAGCCTGCCTTGAAGCCGAGGCCCGCTTCAGACTCGGCGGAGCTCGCCGCCGTCCTGACGGACTACGAGAAGTTGCAGCTCGAGCTGAGCCCTCTGGTCCGGATGCAGCAGGGTCTCGAGGTGGCCCAGCTCCCCGACTACTCCTATGAGGCAGACGCCCGGGATGCCGCCCGTCTCAGGACCCTGCGCGAGCGGCTGGCGCGGGTGGGTACGAAAGGTTTGTCTCACGAGGAGTGGCTCTCGCGAGAGATCCTCGACGTCCAGCTCGCCAACGCCATCGGGCTCCACGACCACTACTGGGCCAACTTCCAGGTCACGCCGTACTCCTCGCCGCTGCGCCCTCTCGTGCAGATCTACACGGGCTTCACCTTCAAGACCGTGAAGGACCGCGAGCGCTACCTCGACCTCCTCAGGCAGTACGCCCGGGTGGCAGACCAACTTCGGACGAACCTGGAGACCCAGCGTTCGAAAGGCATCCTGCTGCCCAAGGCGGAGATCGACCCCGTCGTGACACTCGTCCGGTCTTTCCTCCGCAAGCCGGAGGGGAGCGTCTTCGCCGTGAGCCCGGAGCGGCTGGAGAAGCTCTACCCGGAGGGAGCCCAGGCTTATCGGGCTCAGGTCCTGAAGCTCGTCGAGACCACCATCAATCCGGCCCTCGAAGCCTTGGCCGCCGTTCCCGACTCGCTGGAGTATCGAAGGGCGGCACCCGAGCGGGTGGGCGTTGGGCAGTATCCGGACGGCTCGGCGAATTACCACTACCTGGTGCGCCTTCACACCAGCCTGGAGGCGACCCCGGAGGAGATCCACCAGCGCGGCCTGGAGGAGGTCGCCCGGCTGAACGGCCGGCTGGAGGAGGTGCGCAAAAAGGTCGGCTTCGAAGGGGACCTGGAGGCGTTTCGCCGGTTCCTGAGGACCGATCCGAGATTCTTTGCCAAAGCCCCGGAAGAGACGGCCGAGCGGCTGATGGCTCCCGTTCGCCGCGTCGAGCCCCGCATCAAGGACTTCTTCCTGGGGCTTCCGAAGGCCCCTTACGGCGTGGCCCGGCTGGAGCCCGAGCTCGAAGGCTCGATGACTTACGGCTATTACCGGCAGCCGGCGCCCGGGCGTCCCAAGGGGGACTACATGTTCAATGGCTCGAATCCCGGCGAGCGCTCGATGCTCTGGGCCGCTGCCCTGATCTACCATGAGCTGATTCCCGGGCATCACTTCCAGATCTCGCTTCAGTTGGAGAACGAGAGGCTGCCTTCCTTCCGGAAGAATTCCTATCCCACCGCCTTTGTCGAGGGCTGGGCCATGTACGCCTCGGGGCTCGCCGAGGAGATGGGTGGCTACCCCGATCCCTACGACCTCGCGGGTTCGATCGCCAGCGACCTCTTCCTCTCGACCCGCTTGGTCGTGGACACCGGCATGAACGCCTTCGGCTGGACGCGCGAGCAGGCCATGGACTACATGAAGCGGAACACCTTCGAGTCCGACACCCAGATCGGCACCGAGACCCTGCGCTACGCGGTGGACATCCCCGCCCAGGCCCTGGCCTACAAGATGGGATCGAGCAGGATCTGGGAGCTGCGCCGGAAGGCCGGGCGGGAGCTGGGGCAGCGGTTCGACGTCCGCCGGTTCCACGAGGCCGTCGTAGGCAGCGGCGCGATGCCGCTCAGCGTGCTCGAAAAGCACGTGGACTGGTGGATCGGGGAGGAGAAGAAGCGGGGGTGACGGAAACGGTGTCCTATCCTTTGGGGTAGGGCCGTTCCTATCCTTTGAAGCCTGCCCTCCTATCCTTAAAGGTCTGTTGAGGAGCTTCGATCCAAGGCATCCTCTCACCAGTTAAACAAACGACTTGGTTGGTTGGTCTGGAGCCTCCCCGAGGCCCTCTCTCCGAAGCCTCCGGGCTCCCAGGCAGCGCTTCGTGCCGTCACCTCCCTGTCACGCCCGTGCTACGATCGCAGTCCTTGGATTACGACATCCTGTCTGGGCCCGCGGGGGGCGCCGGCAGAACTGGAGGGAGGCTCGTATGGTTCGGAAGCTTCAACCGATCCTCTGGCTCATGATTCTGATTTTCGGGGCAGGTGGAGCCGTCTTCGCGCAGGGGACGACGGGATCGGTCTCCGGCGTGGTCCGCGACGCGGAAGGCGCGGCGCTGCCCGGCGTGACGGTGACCGTCAGTGGTCCCTTCCTGCCAGCGGGCAGGACGGCCGTGACGGACGAGAAAGGCGCCTTCAGCATCTTGCGCCTGCCGCCGGGTGAATACGAGATCAACGCCGAGATCTCCGGCCTAGGCAACGTGAAGCGCGGGGTCGTCGTGGCCCTGGAAAAGGACACGCAGGTGGACCTGGCGCTCAACCCGACGCTCCAGGACGAGATCTCGGTGACCACGGTGCTGCCGACGATCGACGTCAAGGCGAGCGACGTGCAGGCCAACTACACGAGCGAGCAGATCGAGGACCTGCCGGTGGGGCGTACCTACCGCGGGCTCTTCCAACTCGCGCCGGGTGTGGCGGACAACCAGCGGAACACGCCCAACGCCGGCGCGTCGCGGCAGGACAACACCTATCTCGTCGACGGCAACAACGTGACGAACCCCCACTACGGCGACGTCCTGCCGGACATCACCGAGTTGGACATCACCGAGGTGAGCATCAAGCGCGGCGGCATCTCCGCCGAGTACGGCCGCGCGGCCGGCATGGTGGTCAACGCCGTCACCAAGTCGGGGACGAACGAGTTTGCCGGTCAGATCCGCGCGGAGTACCAGGGGACGAGCTTCGTCGGAGACAGCAAGCTCAGCAACCTCCAGAATACGAGAGAGCGCGAGCTGATCGCCGGCTCGCTCGGCGGACCGATCGTGCGCGACCGCTTCTGGTTCTATGGCTCGGTGAACCTGCCCCGGGTGACGACCGTGGACCGCGTGAATAACCTGGGTCCTGCTCCCGACGAGGACCGGGATACCGATGAGTTCTTCGGCAAGGTCACGGCCAACCCGGCTTCGAGCCACTTCCTCGCCCTCTCGGCTCGCACCCGTGACACTACGACCGGGAACAGCATCGGACTTACCACCTTCGCCAACTCCAGCCCGAGCGTCGCGAGCGACGATTCCACGGACTACCTGCTGGGGAACTTCTCCTGGGTGTGGAACACCTCGGCGGACAGCCTGGCCGAGCTGAAGCTGAATCACACGGAAGAGGACAACTCCAGCATTCCCATCAACGACCTGGGTTATCGCCCGGCCTTCAACGCCGCCCGGCCGGACCTCGTGGGCCGGTTCAGCACGGCCACGGGCCTCCTCGTGGGCGGGGCCACCGCCGCGGGTCAGTTCGTCGGCGGATCAGACCTCTTCAACTTCCAGGATTTCGAGCGCGAGGAAGCGCGGCTCACCTACCAACAGTTCGCCACCTTCGGCAACACCCGGCACGACCTCCGTGCCGGCGTGACCTACGACCGCAACGAAGAGCAGCTCACGCGGCGGGCGAACGGTTGGGGGAACATCACCTTCAGCACCACCACGCGCCTGTTCACGGCGAATTACGTGTCGATCCAGCCGCCGCACACCGGCCGCGCCGAGGTCTATGGCGCCTTCCTCCAGGACCAGATCGCGGTCGGAGACCGGACCACGGTGACCGCCGGGCTGCTGGTCAACAAGGACGAGTATTTTGGCGAGGGCCTGAGTGCGTCGGGGGGTAAGACCAAGGTCAAGATCCTGACCTTCGACTGGGACCAGCAGATCCAGCCGCGGCTCGGCATCTCCTTCGTCCCCAGCGTGGCGCGGGGTGACAAGCTGTACGCCAACTTCGGCCGCTACTCCAACACCGAGAACAAGTCGCTGACGCGGGCCGCCTCCCCCACCCGCATCTTCACCACCCGGGCCACCTTCGACCTCAACGGCAACCTGCTCTCGGAAATGCCCGCGGCCAACACCCAGAACAAGAAGATCGACGCCGGCCTCGATCCCATGTACACGGACGAGTACCTCGTGGGCTACGCCCGGCCGCTCGGCCGCGCCTGGTCGGCGGAGGTCTGGGGGATGTACCGCGAGGTCGGCGACATCTTCGAGGACGTGAGCGCCGACGGGCTAGGCGGTGGTCCGTTCCGTGTCTCGCAGCTCCCCGACGCTTACCGGGAGTACACGGCCGCCACCCTGCAGTTGGATCGCCGGCCGGTCGACGACCGATTCCGGCGCCTGTGGGTCAATGCCAGCTACACCTGGAGCCGCCTGAAGGGGAACTGGGACATCGACTACGCCGATCAACTGTTCTACAACTCCTCGATCCTCCAGGACGGTCCGGGCGTCCTGATCACCGACAACCGCGACGGCCTGCTGCGCGGCGACCGTACGCACCTCTTCAAGCTGTTCGCCACGGTCGAGCCCATCGAGCGGCTGCGCACCGGCGCCTACGTTCGCTATCAGAGCGGCGGCGTCTGGGAGGCCCGTTCCCAACCCGCCACCAACGTATCCAGCAGCTATTATCGCTATCTGGAGACGGCGGGCTCGCGCCGGATGGAGGACTGGGTCAACGTCGACCTCCTCACCTCCTACGAACTCCGCTTCGGCGGCATCGGCCTGGAGGTCGAGGCCCGGATCAACAACGTCTTCGACGAGCAGGCGGAGATCAACGTGGACGACCGGTACCTCCTCAACCAGCCGCTCAATCCGGCCAATCCCGGTCCCAACCCGCTGAACAGCCCCTCCAACAACCCGATCTTCGGCAGACCGACCCTGGTCTCCGAAGCACGGGCGATCGTACTGTCGGCGATCCTGCGGTACTGAGTTTTCTCTAGGGGCAGGGCGGCCACACGGGGCCGCCCCTACTTCCTGGAAATTCTTCTGCGGTAAGGTTCTGGCCATGGAGATCCGTGACTTCGCCCGGACCATCCTCCTCACCGAAGACCTCAGCCTCAAACTGTCGCCGCCTCTGGGTGAGCTGACGGACGAGCATCCCGGCCCGCCCGAGCGTCTCCTGGAACCGGGCCGGCCGCCGAACCTGCGGTTTGCCACCCGGATCGAGGTACCCTCCATCGAGGGCTTCCACGACCCTGCCCAGCGCAGGCGTATCCTCCACGCCCTGGCGAACCATGAATTCCAAGCCGCCGAGCTGTTCGCCTGGGCCCTCTTGGCCTTTCCGGACGCGCCGGGCGAATTCCGCCGGGGCCTGCTCAAGATCCTCGACGACGAGCAGCGGCACACCCGCATGTACATCGCCCGTCTGGAAGACTCCGGGGCTCACTTCGGGGACTACCCCGTGAACGGCTACTTCTGGGGAAAGGTGGAGTCCATCACCTCGCCGCTGCGCTTCCTGTGCGCCATGTCGCTGACCTTCGAGAACGCCAACCTCGACCACACGATGGAATACGCCGAGGCGGCCCGCCGGGCGGGGGACGCGAAGACGGCGGCCGTGATCGAGCGGGTACACCTGGATGAGATCGAGCACGTCCGCTTCGGCTGGACGTGGCTCCAGGTCTTCAAGAAAGAGGACGAGTCCGCCTGGGAGGCCTACCAGGCCAATCTCACATGGCCGCTCCGTCCCGCCAAGGCGCGAGGGCGGGCCTTCCGCCGCGAGGGGAGGGAGGCGGCGGGGATGGATGCGGAGTTCATCCGGCGGCTCGAGCAGAGTGAGCCGTGAGGCGAATTTTTGCCAATCTCCTCTGTGAGGAAGACCTCGCCCGCGCCTTCGGTCCCCGTCGCCGCACCACGCCTCCTCGTGCCGTCCTGGAGACTGCCTCCAGAATGGCCACGCTCCTCCGCGTCTTCGCCCGCGAGGGGGACCGGCTGTGGTTGCCCGCGCCCGTAGAGTCCATTCCGGACGTGCCTGGATTGCCAACGCCCATCCTGGAATCCGGCCCGCTCGATCGTCTCCCGCCGGTCGAGGAGGTCCTTGCCTGGTGCGAAACCCCCGAGGCGGCGGCGCACCGGCGGAACCCTCGCAATCCCTCCAAGGTTTCGTTGAGTGCGCCTCTTCATGAGTTGCTCTGGACGTTGCCGGTCCCCGCGCCCTCTGTCGTTGCGATGGTCCATCACCGCGCCTTCCATTTACAGGTTGCTCAGGAGATCGGCTGCACCCTACCCGGAGCGCGGACGGTGGAGTCGCTGTCGGAATTGGATCGTCTTACCCTGCCGCGGAGTTGGGTTCTCAAGGCGCCTCTGTCTGCCTCGGGCCGGAATCGCTATATTGAAAGGGATGGACACCAACAGGCACTGACAGAACCAAAGGCGCGCCGAACCGTCGAGCGGCTCTTCGACCGTCATGGTTCCCTTCTCTTCGAGCCCTGGATGGACCGGATCGCAGACTATGGCGTCTCCGCGCTCCTCACTGACGACGTGCTACGTGTCGTCGGCATTCACGGCCAGAGGGTGGATCGGAAAGGCCAATTCGTGGGGATCGATCTCAATCCAGATTTGACAGAGGAGGATCGGCGCCGTCTGCTGGAGACCGTCGAAGCCGTCGCGGCCGCTCTACGGCGGACCGGCTACGTGGGGCCGTTCGGCATTGACGCGTGGAGCTACAGAGAGGAGGATGGGAGAGTTGTTCTGAATCCGCTGGGCGAGATCAATGTCCGGATGACGTTCGGGCTGGTGGCGTGGGCATGGGCGGAGCGGGTGCTATGAAGGCCAATATATTTGGAGGTATACTTGGCCTGAAGGAGGCAGCTTCGATGCCGCAACTGGCGATCTACCTAGATGACGAGACCTCAAAGCTCCTGGACGAGGCTTCCGAACGGGAAGGTGTGAGCCGTTCGGCTTGGGTGAGGCGAGCCGTGCGGGCTCGACTCAAGGGCCGTCTGCCAGATTCGTTCTTTGCCGTCCTCGGGACTTGGGAGGACGACCGCGATCCAGAGGAGATTCTGCGGGACATCCGACAAGAGGTGCCCCAGAAGAAGCGAGAGCCACTCGACTGAGGCCACTTTGTATCTTTTCGATACGGACATTTCGATCTACCTGCTGAATGGGCGTTTGCCTTGGGTGGCCGAACGCCTCAATGGCATGTCTGCCGGCCAGCTCGGGACCACCACCGTTACGGCGGCCGAGCTTCGTTTCGGTGCCCTGAACTCAGGGCGCCCTGCCGAGAACCTCGCCAGGGTGGCCAGCTTCCTGGAGCCCCTTACCCAAGTACCTTTCGATGAGGAAGCCGCGATTCAGTTCAGCAACGTCAGACGTTTTCTAGTCGCGAAAGGCCAGCTCATAGGCCTTATGGATCTGCTGATCGCTTCTTGCACGCTTGCGGCCGGTGGGATCCTGGTGACGAACAACGTGCGCGAGTTCTCACGGGTCCCGTCCCTGAAAGTTGAGAACTGGTCGGCTTGACGCCTTACTCTGCGGCAGAGCGGTTCCCAAATTTGGACCTCAATCTTTATTCTCGAAAGGATTCTTCTGGGTGATCTCACCATTTGGAAGCTCAAAATACAGCACGCCATTTCTGGAATACACATTGGGAACGCCAAGCCTGCGGCTCTCCTCTTGTGCAGCTCGGACTGCACTATTTCCAATCCTCTGCAACTCAACAGCAAGTCTGTAGGTATCGATGCTTAGCGACTTCTTCTCGCTCACTTGATATCCTCCAGGAAAACGCCGAAAGCTTCTCCATCTGTAATCTCGAAATGGTTCTTCTCCCCGAGTGCGACCATCGGGAGCGAGGCATCAGAATTGTAGAACAAGAACCATAACCCGCGTCTTTGGCTTGACCAAGAATCCGTTGCAGGCTCCTGCCCGAGAGCGTGGATTCGATGACCACGCTTTTGCCGGATTGAAAGGACTCCCGTAGCTTTTTTGAAAACTGCCGTCCGGCCTCGATCTTCGCCGACTCAGGCTGATCCGGAGATATCTTGAAGGCCAAGTCATCAGCACTCAGGAAATCCGCCGGGTATTCTTGAAGATAGTACCGGGCGAACGTCGTCTTGCCGGCTCCGTTGGGACCGCCGATGACGATCAGCCTCTTGGGCTCCATCCCCTACCCCTCTCCAACAATCCCCAGAATCTCCCGCCCATATTTCTGAACGATCGTCGGCCCGACGCCGGACACGTTCAGGAGGTCCGTCTCGCTCCGCGGCTGGGCGGCGGCGATGGCGTAGATGGCGCGGTCGGTGAGGATGCGGAAGGCGGGTACCCTACGGCGCGCGGCCTCGGCGCGGCGCCAGACCTTGAGAGCCTCTACGACTTGCGGCGAGACCAGCTCCGGGGCGGCCCCTGGCACCAGGTTTTCCTGAACGGGTTGGGCAGCGAGCCTCTTACGGATGGCCGGGGGCTCGCCCTTGTCCGGACGGGGTTTGCGGTCGCGCTTCTTGCGGGTGCGCGCCATCTCCTCGGCCATCTCGATACGGGCCAGGAACTCAGGAGCGCCAATGTAGCCGTCGGGCGTCAGGGTGGCGCGCTGGAAGTGGATGGTGCGCCCTTCTTTTTCGAACTCGTCTTCGGTGATCTTGAGCAGGCCGGCGCGGGCGAGGCCGCCCAGGAGGCGCTCGAAGGATTTGCGGTCCGAGAGGCCCTCGGGACAGGTGTCGCGGTAGATCTGGCCGGTGGACTGGCCGTCGCGGCCGCGGAGGGATTCGAGCACCCGCGCGACGAGGTCCCGCTCCAGGGTGTTGGGCGGACGGAAGCGGCGGACGCCGCAGCCTTCGGGCGCGCAGACGTCGCAGATGCCGCAGGGCTCGCCCGAGTCTTCCTGGTCGCCGAAGTGGCGCACCAGGTGGAGCATGCGGCAGCCATGGGCTTCGGCGTAGCGCACCATGTGGTCGAGCTGCTCGAGCTTGTGGTCCCGCTGGACGAGGTAGGGACGCTGCCAGCCGGCGGCTCCCAGGGCCACGTTGCCGTCCGCGTCCACCAGGGCGCCGCCGTGGATCCAGAGCTTCTCCAGGGCTCGCTCGAAGACCTCCTCGTCCATCCCCAGGCGCTTGCGGATCTGGCCGTCGATCTGGGCCGTGCCGGTCAAGCTGCGGAAGATCTTGTCGAGCTCGGCCACCTCGGGATAGTCCCGGCCGTGGAACCACTCGTGGTTGCGGCGGTCCACGTAGGAGTAGAGGAGGATGGCTTTCGAGGGTTTGCCGTCCCGCCCGGCGCGGCCGATCTCCTGGTAGTAGCCCTCGACGCTGCCGGGGAGGCCGGTGTGGATGACGGTGCGGACGTTGGGCTTGTCCACCCCCATGCCGAAGGCGATGGTGGCTACGATCACTTCCAGGCGGCCGGCAAGGAACGCCGCCTGGACACGGTCGCGGGCCTGCGTCGTCATACCCGCGTGATAGGCGGCGGAAGGGAAGTGCTCCTGAAGGGCCTCGCCCAGGGCGTCGGCTTCCTTCCGCTTGGTGGCGTAGACGATGGCGGGCCGGCGCGCCGGGTCGGAGAGGATGCGGCGCACAGCGTCTGCCCGCTCGGAGGGGAGCATCTCGACGACCTCGACGGCGATGTTGGTGCGCCGGAAGCCGTGAATGAACCGGCCTTCCGAAGAGAGGCCGAGCTGCTGGGCGATGTCGTCCTGCACCCGGGGAGTCGCCGTGGCCGTGAGACCGATGACGGGCGCCGGCCGCAGCAAGGGGAGGCGCTGGCCGAGCAGCCGGTAGTCGGGCCGGAAGTCGTGACCCCATTGGGAGATGCAGTGGGCTTCGTCGACCGCGATGAGGACGGGCTTCCGCTTGGCGAGCATTTCGGGGAAGCCGGGCACGGACAGGCGCTCGGGCGCGATGAAGAGGTGGTCGAGACGCCCCGCGAGGTAGTCGATGCACACCTGGCGCGACGCCGAACGGTCCCGCCCCGAGTGAATGCGCTCGGCCCGCAGGCCCAGCTCGCGCAGCTTCGCGACCTGATCCTCCATGAGCGCGATGAGCGGCGAGACGACCAGCGTCGTGCCACCCCGGGCGAGGCCCGGGAGTTGGTAGCAGAGCGATTTTCCCGCGCCCGTGGGCATGACGAGGAGGACGTCTTTCCCGTCCACCACCGCCCGGCAGACCGCCTCCTGATAGGGGCGGAAGGAGGGGAGGCGGAA
>CAXTNS010000146.1:0-11986 GCA_964245465.1 uncultured Thermoanaerobaculia bacterium | reverse complement strand
GCGCCCGGATCGAGGAGAGGCTCTTCCAGGAGAACGAC
This sequence comes from uncultured Thermoanaerobaculia bacterium, assembly GCA_964245465.1. GTDB lineage: Bacteria > Acidobacteriota > Thermoanaerobaculia > Multivoradales > UBA5704 > DATARR01. The sequence goes on along the minus strand of CAXTNS010000146.1, from coordinate 11,948 downwards.
CCGGTCGGCCAGTGGATCCGCGTCCAGGGCATTCCCTTCGAAGTCATCGGCGTGCTGGAGGCCAAGGGCGTCCAGGCCGACGGCTCGGACGAGGACAATCAGATCCTCATCCCCCTGCGGACGGCCCTGCGTCGCGTCTTCAACACCACGTGGATCAGCGCCGTTTTCGTGAGTGTCCATGATCCTCAGAGGATGGCGGAAGCCGAGGCCCGGATCGCCGAGCTGCTCCGCGAACGGCACGGCGGAGACGATTTCGCCGTCCAGAACCGGGCCAAGATGCTGGCTTCGCGGCAGGAGATGGCCGACTCTCTTACTCTCCTCACCACGGGCCTGTCGAGCCTCGCGCTCCTCGTGGGCGGGACGGGCATCCTGGCCCTCATGCTCCTCTCCGTCAGGGAGCGGACCGCCGAGATCGGCCTCCGCATGGCGGTTGGTGCCAGGCCGCGGGACATCCTCATCCAGTTTCTCGCCGAGGCCACGGCTTTGGCGCTGGGTGGGTGGATGGTTGGGATCATGATCGGTGCGCTCGGCGCGGGAGCGGTGGCTTTCGGGACGGAGTGGAAGGTGGGTTTGCCGGTGGAGGCGCTGTTGGCGTCGGCGGGAATGGCGGGATTTACGGGGCTTGGGTTTGGAGCGTTTCCGGCTCGGAAGGCGGCGGGGATGATGCCGGTGGCGGCTCTTGCTACAGAATGAGCACCATGACCACCCCCAAAACCCGAATCCTCGTCATCGACGACGACGAGGGCCTGAACGAGCTGCTCACGGAGTACCTGGGCCAGTTCGGCTTCTCCGTGCGGACGGCGGCCCATCCCGAGGAGGGGCTGCGGGCGCTCAAGGCGGAGTCTCCGGACCTTGTCGTGCTCGACGTGATGCTTCCCGGTATGGACGGGCTCGCGGTCTGCCGCAAGATCCGCGAGACGAGCCGCGTGCCCATCGTCATGCTCACGGCCCGGGGACATGTCATGGATCGGATTCTCGGGTTGGAGATGGGGGCGGACGATTACCTGCCCAAGCCTTTCGAGCCTCGCGAGCTGGTGGCGCGCATTCAGGCGGTGCTGCGCCGAGGGGTGAAGGTCGAGGACGGGGACACGGTCCGTGCGGGGGCCCTGGAGGAGAGCTACGCCACGGGCTCGGCCCGTATGCAAGGGCGCCCGCTGACCCTCACCACGGCGGAATTCCCGCTGCTCGGGCTCTTCCTCCGCAACCGGGGGCGCATCCTCAGCCGCGACCGCATCCTGGAGGAGACCCGCGGCGTGGATTGGGAGTCGTACGACCGATCAATCGACGTGTTGGTGAGCCGCCTGCGCCAGAAGCTCGGCGACGATCCCCGGCAGCCGGCCTTCATCCGGACCGTGCGGGGCGCGGGCTACAGGTTCATCGGCGGGATGGAAGACAGGGAAAGTGATGATTGAGAAGCGACTCCGGCCGCCGTTCTACCGGTCCATCTTCATCAAGCACGTGGCCGTGATGGTGGCCACCGGCGTGAGCCTCGTCTTCCTTGTGGCCTTTTTCATCCTGAACCTCATCGTTCCGTATCTGAGCACGTCGCGGCGCCTCGTCCGCGAGTACACGCACGTCCTGGCCGCCACGTCTCCAGACCAGGAGACGGCCCGCAAGCTTGCGGAGGACCTCGATCTCAAAATCCGTTACGAAGGACCGGAAGGCACTTGGCAGACGCACCCCGGCCTGCCCTCCGTCCAGGAGGTCCGGGGCTATAAGAGGGGGCACGACTTCTATCTCGCTCCCGGGGCCAGGGGCGGCACCTATCTGGTCTCCTGGGATATCGGCCAGCGGATGGGCAGAGCCCACAACCGGATGCTGTGGCTGCTGCACGTCATCATGGTCGCGATCGTCTTCACGGCCTACCTCGTCATACGCCGCACCCTGCGGCCTCTCCGCTCGCTGCACGAAGGGGTCACGCGGCTGAGCGAGGGGGAGCTCGACGTGGTCGTACCAAACCGGACGCGCGATGAATTCGGCGTCCTGACCGAGGCTTTCAATCAGATGGTCCGCCGCATCCGGGACACGATCCGAGCGCGCGACCAGTTGCTGCTCGACGTTAGCCACGAGCTCCGTTCGCCGCTGACCCGCATCAAGGTGGCCCTGGAGCTGCTGCCCGAGGGCGAGAAGAGGCGGCGGATCGCTTCAGACATCGGCGAAATGGAGGCAATGATCACGGAGTTGCTCGAGCTGGAACGGCTCCGTGACGGGCACGGGATCCGAACCGGGCGCCAGGACTTGATGCCCATTCTCTACGAGATGGCGGAGAGCTTTCAGGACCGTCCTCCGGGCGTCCGCGTGGTCTCAGCTCCGCCGGAGGTCTTGCTGGATGTTGATGGGGATAGGATTAGAACCGTCCTCCGCAATCTCCTGGAAAATGCGATCAAATATTCGCTGCCCGACAGCGGACCGGTGGAGATCTCCGTTTCTCAAGATCCTGAGACGGTCACCATCCGCGTCACCGACGACGGGCCCGGGATTCCCGAGACGGATCTCGCCAACCTCTTCGAGCCCTTTTTCCGGGTGGACCGCTCGCGTTCCAAGAAGAGCGGCGGCTACGGCCTGGGCTTGAGCATCTGCAAGCGGATCCTGGAGGCGCATGGAGGCGGCATTACTGCTAGCAACAATCCCGGGCGCGGGGCCACGTTCACGCTGACGTTCCACTCGCCGCGTTGAAACCTCCTGTCACCTTTTCTCTACAGCTTGCCTGTATCATCGGCGGCTTCATGCGACCCTCCCTCTTGCTGGCCGCCGCTCTCTTTGCCGCCTGCCAGGGTATGATGCCACCGGTCCCTTCAGGGAAGGATCTCTCCATCGTGCAACCCAGCCGGACCTCCCCCACCGTCATCGCCCATCGCGGCGCCAGCGGCTACCGCCCGGAGCACACCCTGGAGGCGTACGGGATGGCTATCGGAATGGGGGCGGACTTCATCGAGCCGGACCTGGTCTCGACGAAGGACGGCGTGCTGATCGCCCGGCACGAGAACGAGATCTCGGAGACGACCGACGTGGCGGAGCACCCGGAATTCGCCTCCCGGCGGGCCACGAAGCGAATCGACGGCCGCGAGGTGACGGGCTGGTTTACAGAGGATTTCACGCTGGCCGAGATCAAGACCCTCCGGGCCAAAGAGCGCCTGCCATTCCGCAGCCAGAGCTTCAACGGCCAGTTCGAGGTGCCGACGTTCGCGGAAGTGCTCGATCTCGCCCGACGGAAAAGCGCCGAGACAGGGCGGACGATCGGCGTCTATCCCGAGACCAAGCATCCAACGTACTTCCGCTCGATCGGGCTGCCTCTGGAGGAGCCGTTGCTTGCAACCCTTGAGGGAGAGAGCGCCGCGGTCTACATCCAGTCGTTCGAGACGGGGAACCTGAAGGAGTTGAGGAAGCGGATCGAACTCCCCTTGATCCAACTCCTGGACGTGGAGGGACAGCCGTGGGACCTTGCCGTGACGGGAGACCACCGGACGTACCGCGATCTCACCACTCCGGAGGGGCTCGCAGAGATCGCGAGCTACGCGAACGGTATCGGTCCCAACAAGCGGCTCGTGGTGCCGGTCGATGAAGAAGGCCGGCTTCAGCCTCCCACGTCCCTGATAGAAGACGCCCACCGGGCCGGCCTGCTCGTCCACCCCTGGACATTCCGCAGCGACGACCGGTTCCTCGCTCCGGAGTACGATGGCGATCCGGAGCGGGAGTACGCGCAGTTCTTCGAGGTGGGAGTGGATGGGGTGTTCAGCGACTTTCCGGAGACGGCCGTGCGGGCGCGGGAGTCTTGGCTCAACTGGCGGTGAATTGCCTATCCCCTGTTGTCTTGATAGCATTCGAGCCTTGAAGGAGGTCTTCCGTGAACGATCCGATTACCATCCGCCATCTCGACGCCAGCGCGGAGTGGATTGAGGAACAGGCGTCCCAGCGTGGCACTGACAGAGAAACGATTGTTGTCCAGTTGATTCACCGAGGGATCGATCTGGAACAAAAAAAGACTCAACTCCCCCATTATCACGATCTCGACGCTTTGGCCGGCACCTGGAGCAAGGAAGACGCCGCCGAATTCGAGCAGGCTACGGCGAGCTTCCGGCAGGTGGATGAAGAGCTTTGGCGCTGAGAAGCCTGCTGCTTGACACGAACGCCAGAATTTCTCTCTTCGAGCCGGGCTCAACAGTTTCCATTAGACGACCGGACTGCTGAGCACTACGCAACCATCTACAACGTTTTGAAGCGCAAGGGGCGCCCCATCCCCACCAACGACATGTGGATCGCCGCCTCGGCCCGCCCTCTTCACTTACGATGGCCATTTCCGGTACATCGACAATCTTGTCGTAGGCAGCAAACTAGAAGACTTTCTGCTCTGAGCTGCTTGGAGACGGACTAGGCCGTGGGGCATCAATGACAGCCACCATCGAAGAGCTCTCCACCAGCACTGATCACGAACGCGTCCTTTTCTGCCGCGATCCCAAAGCGGGCTACCGGGGCGTGATCGCCATCCACAACACCGCGGCCGGCAGGGCGGCGGGGGGCACGCGGCTGTGGCCGTACGAGAGCAAGGAGGCGGCGGTGGAGGACGCGCTGCGGCTCTCGCGCGGCATGACGTACAAGAACGTCATGGCCGGTCTGCCTCTCGGAGGCGGTAAATCCGTGATCTTTCGCGAAGAGGGTATGGACCGGGAGGCGGTCTTCCGTGCCCATGGCCGGTTTGTGGAGAGCCTCGGCGGGCGCTATGTAACGGCCGAGGACGTGGGCACGAGCCCCGCGGACATGGAGGTCATTCGCCGGGAGACGGCACACGTGGCGGGGATCGCGATGGACCCTTCGACTCGCACGGCCCCGGGCGTGGCGCGGGCGATACGAGCCGCGGCCTTCCACCGCTGGGGCTCGAACGAGCTCGCCGGGCGGACCATTGTCATCCAGGGGTGCGGCAACGTCGGATTTCTCCTCGCCCGCGAATTGCATGCGATGGGGGCGCGGCTCGTGGTGACGGACCTCGATGCTGGACGAGTGAAGAGAACCGTCGAGGCCACCGGCGCTCGGGCCGCGGAGCTCGAGGAGGTCTTCGACGTGGAGGCGGACGTGTTCGCCCCGTGCGCCCTAGGCGGCGTCTTGAACTCGGAAACGGTGCCCCGGCTGCGGGTGGAGATCGTGGCGGGTGCCGCCAACAACCAGCTCCGGGCTCCCGAGGACGGCGACCGGTTGCGGGAGGGGGATATCCTCTACGTGCCGGATTACGTGGCGAACGCCGGCGGCGTCATCAGCGGCTGTGCCGAGCTCCTCGGGTGGAGCGAAGAGACCGTAACGGACCGGGTGGAGCGGATCTACGACACCGTGCTCGAGGTGCTCCGCTTGGCCGGCAAGCAGAACCTGCCGCCCCACGCCGCGGCGGACCGGCTGGTCGAACGGCGTTTGGCGGATTTGGAGAGAGGAGCCCGCGAATGGATGTGAAAGTGCAGCAGGACGAAGAGAAACGGAAGTTCTACGCCGACATCGACGGCCAGGAGGCCGCCATCGAATACGCCCAAATGGGTGACGTCTACAATCTCGTGCACACCTATGTGCCGGAAGAGCTGCGTGGCCAGGGGATCGCGGAGAAGCTCGCGCGGGGCACACTCGACGAGATCTGCCGGCAGGGGGCCCGGTTCCTGCCGGGTTGCTCGTATATCCGGTCCTTTCTTAAGAAGCATCCAGAGTATCAGGAGGGGGTGGCGCGGGGGGGGGCCCCCCCGCCGGGACCGTTCCTACTTCTGAAGCGATCTCAAATACGCAGCCAGGGCGTCGATGTCCCGGGCCGAGAGGTGCGACGTCTTGCCGTGGGTGTCCTTGATCACCTGGATGTTGCTGGCGGCGAGCGCTGGATTGATCTGGCGCTGGCCGTTCGTGATCACCACGAGCGGGGCCAAGTTGCCCGTGCCCAGCCGGTCGACTTCCAGCCGGCCCTCGGGATAGGCGTTGTCCGGCGGTGAGACGCGGACGGGCCGGTCGAGGCTGACGTAGAGCGGTCCCATGCCGTCCCCGGCGAGACCGCCGCGGCTGTCGCCGAAGGTGATGGGCACCTCGGTCGGCAGGATGATGCGCGGGCCGCCCAGGAAGTCGTGGGCCACGGTCCTCTGGTGGTCGGTCCGTACCACGCGGAAGTTGAAGCCGCGCTCGCCGGGGCCGAGCAGGGGGGAGTCGGGCGCGAGCAGGATCTCGCGGATCGTGTGCGCGCCGCCGTGGTGGAGCCAGCGCGGCACGCTGTCCCAGAAGGCCCGCAGGTGCTTGGTGTTGCGGCTGCTGACGTTCTGCCGGCCGCCTTCGTCCTGGGGCGGTCCGAATTTCTGGAAGAAGTAGTCGTTGCCGAGGCGGGTGAACGGCCCCTCGTTGTCCACGGTGGTCTCGGCCACCACGCCCGGCTCGTGGATGTTGAAGTCCTGGAAGGTGTCGTCCACCTCGCCGTTGGTGATCTTGTTGCCGTTGTGGTGGCAGCTCGCGCAGCCGCTGCCGCCCTGGGCGACCTCGTTCGTGAACAGGAATTTGCCGCGTGCCACCAGCTCCGCCTCCTGGGACGACGGAAACTGGGTCAGGGGGGTGGGCAGGAGGCGCGTCTCGTTCTGGCTCCAGAGGATCTGGAGGTAGGCCATGTCGTAGTAGCCCACCTTGAAGGCCTTGCCGGAGAGATCGGGCCGGCCGAGGGCACGGGAGTACTCCTCCGTCTTCCTCAGCACGTAGTCCTCGCGGGCCTTCAGGCGGTCGGCCAGGGCCGCCTGCGGGAAGAGGGCCGTGCGGTTCTCGGCCACCACCAGCTCGCCGTTACAGGCCGAGGCATAGGCCATGAGGTCGTTGTTGAGGCCTTCGTACCACTCGGGCCAGTTGTCGGAGATGTCCTTGTTCTGGGGGCAGACCTTGACGCCGCCCACGGCGTTGGCGCCCACGTTCCACTGGCCGCCGTCCGAGCGGCTCTGCCAGTGGCAGTGTCCGCAGGATTTCTGGCCGTCATCCGAATAAGCGGTGGTGTAGAGCCAGCGCAGGCCCTGCTCCTCGGCCGTGGCGAAGAGGTTGGCACCGTTGCCGCCATTAGGGCCCTTGGACGGGTCGGGCGTCTTGTTGGTGACGCCCACTGCCACGTACCCCCGCCGGATGAGCCGGCCCGAGGCATCGGCTTCCAGGAAGGAGACGTCCTCCGTCTGGAGGTTGGCCACGTAGACCCGGCGGCCGTCTGGCGAGACGGCGATCCCTTGGGGGGTGATGCCGCCGGTGTACTCCGTGCCCACCCAGGTCAGGATCTGCGAGGGGTCGGAGGGATTCTGGTTGATGCGGAAGACCTCGACTTTGTCGGAATGCATCTGGGAGACGAAGAGGAAGTCACCCTGGATCGTGATCTGTTCGGCGCCGCTGCCGCGGATGATCTTCTGCCCGGACGCGTGGTCTCCCAGGTCCGCGACCTGCCCCGGGATGGCGAGTAGGGAGCGGTCGCGCTCGAAGTCCACGTAGCGGTAGACGAAGCGGTTGGTGGCCGTGTCGAAGACGTTGAGCTCGGTTCCGATGTCGTCGAAGGTGGTGGCCCGGGTGGCGTCGGTCATGACCGGCGTATAGCCCAGGGGCGAGCCGTTGTTGCGGATGGCGGTGCCGTTGACCTTCTTCGGCAGGCCGTGTCCGGTCTCGGGCTCATTCAACACCGTGTTGGTCTCGTGTCCGGAGACGATCCCCCACCGGCCGGCGATCTTGACGTCGGTGGCGAGGCCGCCCACGGGGAGGGTCTGGACGAGGCGGTTGGCGTCACCCGCGACGTCGATCACGGCGATGGTGTGACCCAGGGTGTTGGCCACGTAGAGGGTGCGGCCGTCGGCCGAGAGGGCGAGGTCGCGGGGGTTGGCGCGGTCGAGGTCGGTCATGCCGGTGGGGATCTCGGCGATCTGGGTGAAGAACGGCCCGGGATCGACGCGGAAGGCACGCACCTGGTCCTTGAGCCGATCGGTGATGTAGAGCCGGGTGCCGTCGGCGTTGAAGGCCAGGTCCTCGCCGTAGAAGCCGGTCCAGAGCTCGCCGATCACCTGGTCGGTCGCCGTGTCGATGACGCTCGCGAAGTTGGCGTACTGGTTGACGACCACGGCGTAGGGCACGGGATAGATGCGGGGATTAGCGGGCGCGATGGCGAGGCCCATGGGGTGCGTGGCCCGCGTTTCCCCGGCTGGCCGCAGGTCCACCCAGGAGACGGCGCGGCTCGCGGTGTCCACCACGGCCACCCGCCAGTCGGGATAGCCCTCGCGCCCGGGGAGGCTGACGTAGAGCTTGCGGCCGTCCGGCGTCAGGGCGAGCGAGGTGGGCCAGCTCCGGAAGGGCTGCGGCACGAAGGGCCAGTGCTGGCTGCCGCTCTTGACCACGGGATTGTTGGGGTCGATCCGCGTGCCCGGGTCCGGGCGGCCGTCGATGTAGCTGGCGCCGAACAGGATCTTGGTGAACCGTTGCAGGCCCGCGCGCTCCCCGGCGGGCTCGGCGCCTACGAGGTTCTTGACGGGATCGCTCGTGGGGCCGGTGAGGATCCGCCCCCGCGAGTCGGTCTTGACGGCCGTCGAGAAGAAGCGGAGGTGGAACGGGGCCTCGGGTCCGGAGGGGGCGAGCACCAGACGCTCGAAGGGAGCCGAGAGGGTGCCGCCTCCCTGCGCTCCGACCTGCTGGACGACCGTGACCACGGCGAACAGGAAACAGGCGGAGAGGACCAGGAATCCGGGAAACGGGAATCTTCGGGATCGGATGGGACGGGCTATGTGTGAACGGGTCTTGGGTATGGGTTCCATCAGCTCCTCCTGGTTGTCCCGACGCAGCCCTCCCGCAGAAGACACGGCGCCGGGAAGTATCTAGAGGAGTTGGACAGCGAAAGGTTACAAGGCGGAACAGAAAATCGTGGCGCGATCTAGACTAATCCTATGTCAGCATCGCGCACGTCGAGAAGCTGAACGCGTACGCCCGCATGCCCGCCTCCTGGAACCGCAGGACGAGATGGCGTCTACGGAAGCGCGGGGAGTCGATCAGGCGCACCATGCGGGCGCGTTCCCAGACGGCGAAGGTCCGGCCGTCGCGCTCCACCACGTCGGCTCCCCGCTCCCTTGCCGGTACGGGTGCGCCGTCCATCTCGATCTCCAGCTCTCCCCCAGGCTCCAGGACGAGGTTCACGCCGGAGGCCTCGCAGACGAGGTCGAGCTCGGCTCCCGGCTCGCGGGCTTCCAGAGATTCGGCATGGTGGAGCCAGAGGCCCCGGGCGGAGAACATCCCGGGCGGCGCCGGCCCCTCCTCTCGCTTGCGATGCCGCACATCCTCGCCGGGGCGATAACCTTCTGGCGCCAGGAGCTTGCCGCGGTGGTAGCCTACGTGGATCTCGCGGGTCGCGGGATAGCAGACGGCGCCGGGCCGGTCCTCTTCCCGTACCGGCTCCAGGGGCTCGGGCATGGGCGCCGGGTCCCCGGCTTCGCGCAGCAGGCGCTGGAGCCACTCCTCGGTCTCACCGTAAGCCCCCTCGCCGAAGTGCTCGTAGCGGAGATAACCGCGGGCGTCGATCAGGTACTTGGCCGGCCAGTAGTGGTTGGCGAACCGCAGCCAGGTGCCCCGGTCCTGATCGAGGAGGACGGAGTAGGGCAGCCCTTCGTCCCGAACGGCAGCGGCCACGAGATCCGGATCGGCCGTAAATTCGAACTCCGGGGTGTGGACGCCCACGATGACGAGCCCGCGCCCGGCGTAGCGCTCGTGCCAGGCCTTGAGGTACGGCAGAGTCCGCACGCAGTTGACGCAGGTGGATTCCCAGAAGTCCACCAGCACCACCGTACCGCGGGCGAACTTGATGGACACCTCCGGCCCCTGGATCCAGGAGCCTGGAGCCAGCTCGGGGGCGTGCAGGGGTACGGTGATCGGAGGCAAGGTCAGCGAAGCCACGCGCAACAGCCGGGCCCGGAGGGTTCCGGGCCCGGCGGGAGATCTTACCGGGTCTTGAAGAGGGAAACCGAAACGTTGTAGTTGTTGCGGGTGTCGGAGTCGAGATAGACCTGGAAGTAGAGGACGGCCGTCTTGTTCCCCACGTTCTGGAGGCTCAGCTCCTCGGAGTCGGTCGAGCTCGTCGAGGTGGCGACGGGTTCGCCGTTGCAGTTCGCGAAGGCCGCCAGATCGATGTCGCCGTTGTCGTTGGCGAAGTCGACGTGGACTGTCACCGTCTTGCCCTTGGGGACGCTGACCTTGTACCAGTCGGTGTCGTTCACCTTGACGACGCGGCTGTTGAGCCTGCCGGCCTTGGCGTTCTTCGCCTTCTTGCAGGAGTCGTTCTGCTCCGAGTTGTCGTCCGGCCCGGTCTTGAGGGAGTTCTTGACCCGTCCGAAGGTCGTCGAGAACGCGCCATAGCAGTCAAAGGACTCGTTGCCGCAGGCCGAGGGGCCGCCGAAGAGCTGGCCGAAGAGCTGGCCGGTGTCCGCGCGGAAGATGCCCGAGCCCGAGGAGCCGGGCTCCGTGGGGCCGTCGGTCCAGTTGAGCTGCAGGAAGTTGGCGGCGCAGAGACCGTTCTTCTCGGCGAAGCTGATCCGCTTGAAGTCGCCGGAGGGGTGGTGGATCGCCACGGCATCCGTACTGTTATTGATGACGGTCGAGGTCCAGACGTACCAGAAGTGACCGTCCGGCAGCGCGCCGTTGATGAGGATCAGCGAGTAGTCGGAGGTATCGTCGGTGGAGACCAACGACGCGCCCCGGGAACGCGGCACGCTCCCGAGCGCTGGCGCCGTGCCGCCGCACGTGGCGGTCTGGTAGAGCCAGAAGACCTCGGAGCCCTCGGCCTCAAACGAATTCGAGAGGCAGTGGTTGGCGGTCAGGAAGTAGGGGGTGAAGTCCGGGGCCGAGCTGGTGTTCAGGAGCTGGCCGGTGCAGAACCCGCTGCCGCCGCCGAAGGGAATGGTGATGAGCGCCACCGACCGGGCCGTGTCCGCCCACTCCGGATAGCAGGTCACGTCGTTGTGGCAAGGGCCGGCCGCTTTCTCGTTGAACAGGCTCCTGCCGACTTTCGCCACCGGGTCCAGGTAGGCGTGCTGGAGGTTGTCGACAGCGAAAGGCAGCGCGTCCGAAGCCGCGCCGGCCGGAGCCAGATACTCGATCCGCACCCGGTCGCCGAAGATGTTGCCCGTCCAGAGCTCGCTCCGCTGGGCCATGGCCTCGGAGCCCTCGTAGTGCTCCACGTGACGGTCGGGATCGAACAGCGCCGAGCCGCTCTTGACCACGCCACGGGCGGGATCGCTCTCCGAAGGACCGTAGACGGCCAGCTCGGCGCCCGCCGGCAGCCGGACGTCCTTGAAGTGGAGCCGCACGGCGAGAGCGCCGGTCGAGACGACCTCCCCCACCCACAGCCGCTTGCCGCCCGCCAGGTCGTACCAGTTGCCGTCCTGGGCGGTGACCTGAAGGACACGGCCGACGGCGTAGCGCTGGATCTTGACGCGTCCCTCCCGGGCGTCGCGCTCGTCCTCCCGCATCAGGGCGTCATGGTCCAGGGCCTTGAGGCGCACCGAGGGGACGGAGGCGAGGTCGACGCCCAGGGCCTCGGAAGGCGTGGGCCGCACCGGCTTGAGGGACTTCTGGAAAGTGGGCCCCGCGACGCCGAACGCCTCGGTAGCCTCGCCGCCGACGACGACGGCCGGAGGCTTCGCCTGAGCGGCGCCGAGGCCGAGGAATGCGCCCAGTCCGATCGCCAGCAGGAACCGGCCCGCCTGACGCTGCCTGGGAGAGAAGAAGCTGTACATCCTGGGTCTCCTTTTCTGAGGTCCTGCTGAGGCGCCAGTCGGGAAGGTCGGCGGGTCGCAGCGGGAGGTACCTCTTAGGCGGAGCATTTTACCATGAGGCTATGAATCGGGGGCCTCTTGCTTCGGGTGTAAGGCGAACGCCCATAAAGAAGTCGCTGAAATTCTATTGCATTCGCGCGAGTCCTCACGTATCTTCCTATACAGGTTTCTAAATTA
>CAXTNS010000145.1:0-12060 GCA_964245465.1 uncultured Thermoanaerobaculia bacterium | reverse complement strand
ACCGAGCGGATGAGCCTCTGGGTCTTGAGATCGAACATCTCGATGAGGGATCGCAACTGGGCCTGCGGTGTGTCCTTCGCGCTAACGGAGCTGACAGCCATTCCATCCTCCAGATTCTTGTAAGGAGTGCTGCAAGAGATCCGCCCAACGTGCTTGGCAGTGCGCGAACGGGAACCGCGCTGTTTGCGTTTTTGTCCGCTCGATCGGCGGGGTTGGGCGATTTACCACTACCGTGATCATTATGTGTGCTTTTGCTGCCCGAGCATCTGACGCACTTCTTCGCTGCTTCTACAACGTCCACCGAGATGCAGGACTGCGTGGCAGTTTGGGCAGACTGGCTGCAAGTCGTTAATCGGATCCACCACGTACTTGCCACCTATCTCGGATAAAGGCCGGATGTGGTGAACGTGAATGTACCCTTCGGCCTCGGAACCATAGATTGCTCCGAAGCTGAATCCGCAAATGCAGCACTTGGTGCCGTGGTGTTCAATACACCTACGGCGAGCCTCAGAATTGCGTTCATAGGCATTGACCGAAATCATGCGGATCGCACCCTCTACGTAAAGAGATGGTTCGGCGACCTCTTCAGGAATGGTAGACCTAGTGGCCCACAATTCCTCGATGATTCTGGCGACCTCTGCCTGCTGTGTGACAATGCGCTTCACCGCCCCCCGTGGGATATAACCGAGACGGTTCCTGATCTCCTCTAAACCAATTGGTGAGGAGGATAGATCCAAGAACCAGTCAACTGCTATGCGATATTCGTGAACACCATTGGTGAGTTCCATTTCTCTGGCTGTATAGTACAGATAGTCAGGGTGGGAAACTTCATCCCAAGATTCTTTGACTTTGCCGACGGCTACAATACCAACGCGGTTCTGGTACATTAAAAGGATGTCACTCTCCGCCAGCTTGGCCAATTGCTCGCCGTACTGCTGGCGGTCGCCGCCTACTACTGCAAATCCCTTCTCGATCAACAAGCGAAACCGTGGCGAAGGAGCATCAAACAGCGCTCTGTCGTCAGTGTTGTAGAAGAAGTAGTTTGTCATTGGTTTTCCTTCGTTAGCCGTTACTAACGGGCGCCCAGCGCTCGGCGCTTAACCGCGCGGGCGGCGAAGCCGGCTGTCCGGTGCAAGCGGGGGTTGGGCAGTTGGCACAAACATCGGACGAAAGCTTCGACTTTCCTCGCTTCGACTGACGTCATCACCGAGGACGACCGAAGAACAAGACATATCCGTCGGCGTCCTTGAGCTCGAAACCACGCAAACCATCGTCAGTGTCTTTCAGCGGCTCGGAGAACTCGACACTGCGCGAAGCGAATTCGGCCGCCAGTGCGTCAGGATCGGGGACGTCAACGAATGCGTCCCAGCGGGCAATACCTTTCTTGACGTCTCGCTTGTAATTCGGCAGTGGAGCTACGCCAATGGCTTTGAGCAGGATCTGCGCACCGCCCCTGCGAACGATGCCAAAGAAGATGTCGTCAGGAGCAGGCCCCTGGAATGTAATCTCAAATCCAAGCCGGTCTCGGTAAAACGAAAGCGATGACGGCACGTGGCTCACGATAAAAAAGGGTGAGATGCCGGAAATCCCTGCTTGTGTCATGTGGACCCCTCCGCCCTTACGCCCAACGCTCAAAAGCTCACCGCGCGGACGACGCACGTCAGTGCGTTGGCCGTCCGGTGCAGCGTGGGGTTAGGCGACATCGCGCGGGTCAGTTGGGGATGTGTTCAATCTCCTGCGACGTCGGTTGTGCCGCGAAACGACCTCGATCTGCTCGAAAAGGGGACGCACATAAGGATACGCTCGGCGAGCAACTGGGGCGAGAAGAAGAAGGGCGGAGGAGCAGCTAGCAAAGCTAAGGGCTTGCAGGAATCCGTAAAGGCACAACCAATTGGAGGTCAGGCAAGGTGCGAGTGCACGGCTAGCGACAACCGCGGCGAACGTCAGAACCGCCCACGACAGCCACCACGATGTTGAGGGAAACCTTAGCTTAGGAAGAAGTGGCATCCGAAATGCGAGTGCCCATGCAAAGAAACCCCACTGTCCCATTGTGGCGAAAAGCGGAAGGCCAAAGCGATCGAGAGTGAAGAGCCCGGGAGTGGGTAACGTGTACAACGCAGCAACCGGAGCAATGAGTGCACAGGTCACGGCCAGAGCAAGGTTACCGTCAGACACGAAACGGTAGAAGTCGTGGAGTTGGAACCGTGCTGGAGGCGGCGACGGAAGGCCTAAGCGCTCAAACATAGAGGCAGGTCTTGGCATGGACTGAGGGCTGGGTCGCGGGAGGCGCCGAGCACGGAGGGCTCCGGCTATTTGTGCTGCCGTAACTATAAGGCCGACAATTGTTATCAGATCCCTTATGGTGTCGTTGAGGATTCCATTCATGGCAATCTCCCTACGGTCGCGGACAAAAGCGCAAGCATCTCTGGAGAGTTGTTCCAGTGTCAGGAGCGGACCGAATGTCCCTAACCGCCTAGTTCAACTGTATCCGACACGTTTCGTGATTCCCTAAGCTGCATACCGTCAGGCTAGAAGCTCCGACGGAACGACAGCCGCTGCCGGGGCAACTTACTGATTCCATAGAGCTTTCATCTTACGCTTGCTTCTAATCCTCGTCAATAAAGGCCGGTCTCTGGCGGTAAGGCAACTGCACGTCTTATCCTGCAGGACCGCGCAAGATCCAGCCCGGATGAGCCAGGGAAATTGTTGTAGGTAAAGGAGTTAGGAATCCTAGCCGAGTCGTAGCCCCGTGGCGGTAAGCATGCCAGGGGAACGTTATCCGACGCGGTAAGGATTCCAGGATGGAGCGTTCAAAGGGGATGGATGTCATTGCGTATCTGTCATTTAGCCAGGTAAGACAGCTCAGAGGACGAGGGGTGCTTATGCGTTCGGAGGTGACGGATAAGCCTCCGCGTGCTGAGATGTCTGGAAGGTGAGGCGGTTCTCGGAGAGGCGGCGATGGACGGTTTACTCCGCGCAGCGGGAGGCCCGGCGGACGGGATGTCTGCATCCCGGAGGCGACTCGTCCGCGCGCTCGACGGCGATCCAGATGGATGAGCCCGGCGGAACCCCGGGTGCAAGCGAAAGTAGGCAAGCCAGACCCGGCCTTCTGCAAACCGAGGCCGGTCTTCACCAAGCCGGTCTCAAAAGTGCGCAAGCCGGCCTGGTGATGCGCCTGCCACCCCCGGCAGTGCGCCTGCCGGGGTCAATCCTGCGCAAGCCGGGGGAAAAGTCCTTCCCCCGGGCGGAAAAGGAGACTCGTAAGGGCGGGTGGAAGGGGATGCGGTCTCGAAAGCTTGCGGATCCGGCGGAGCCATCTTCCTGCCGGACGCTGGGAATTTGCGGAGACGGTGCCTCGGCTGATAAAGACCGATCTCGCCGCCGCTGGGCAACGGGATGAAGGATATGGGCACCGGTAATCATGGACGGGGCCCCCCGCTTTTCTGCAATACCCAGGTGGTCATCGATCTCTGGTTCTGGACGACCGTGGTCTTGAGCGGCTCGAGCCAGAGCCCGCCGAGTTGGGATGCCCTTTGTTCGAGCATCCCCTCATCCACGAGGAAACGCTCCGTTCCATCCGGGAGCGCATACCACCGTCCGTGAAGGGGCTGAACCAGCCTTTCGACTCCGATCGTGGAGGCCAGCCGGGCGAAAAAGAGGCCTCCAGGCTTCAGGACGCGCCACATCTCGGTGAGCATGCGATCGAAGTGTTTTTCATCTCGGGAGAAGTGGAGGACGGCGCTGCACAGGACCGCGTCAAAGCGGTCAGCCGGGAAAGGGATCTCCGCCAGATCGGAGACCTGGAAGCTGGCCGGCGAAACGTCCGGCGCAAGCTCGCGGGCCAGAAGCCGGACCTGTTCCACGGCCCGGGGGCTCTCGTCCACACCGTAGACCTCGTATCCGTGGCGGAGAAAATAAACGAGGTTCCGGCCGCTGCCACAGCCAGCATCCAGGAGGCTCATGCCCGGGAGGAGCCGCCCCTTCAGCAACTGGTCGAGCAGGTAGATGTCGATCGGTCCCAGGAGCTCGCGGAGGTCCATAGGCCCGCAGAATAACCTTCGCCCGGAGCTCTTTCCAAGACCGGCAGCCCGCTCGTCGTAGTAACGAACAGCCTCGGCGATCTCTTTGACGGCTCGGCCCATAGGAGTAGCGGACCGCATCTTTGCGGCCCCGCAGGAGGCACAGTCGGTAGCCCTGGATTTCAATCCAGGGCGGCGGGCTTCAGGAGCCCGCCTGGAGCCCGATCGCCGTGGGGTGCCTCGGCTGGTAAAGCCCGATCTCGCCGCCGCTGGGCAACGGAATCGTCGTCTTGATTCCCCAAGGCGCCTCGTCAACCGCCGTGCACTGGACGCCTTTGGCTTCCAGCGACTTCAGGGTCGAGGACAGGTCGTCGCACATCAGGTAGAGCACCGCCCCGAGGAGACCATGCCCGGCGTGGAGTTGTGAGGAATTTTGATCCGCGGGGTGAAGCGCGGCTTCCGCGGGAGGCAGCCCGAAGATCAGCCAGCCGTGTCCGGCATCGACCGCGGGAAACTCCAGGACGTCGCGAAAGAAGGCTCGATCCGCGTCCGGATCCTGGCTGTAGAAGAGCACGTGAGCGCCGGTGATCATGGATTCTCGCCAGAGTCGTGAATCAGGGTTTGGTTCAGGTACCACTCCGCCTCCGACCTCAGGCTTGCTCCCTCCTTGCTTCCGGGCAACGTCTCCAGGGCGGCTCTGAGCAAAGGCTCCGCGCGGTCGTGCCGCTCCAGGAGGGCCTGCGCTTTCCCTTCCCAGAAAAGGGCCTTTCCTTCCAGGCCCGTGATGGTAGCGCCACCCTGTTTCGCTTTGCGGGACAGCCCGATGGCCTCTTCGAGGTCTCCTTCTCCCGTGTGCTCCCTCAACCGCACGAGGGCTTCGGCGACCGCGAGCGCGCGGACCGGGTCGAGAGGGCTCTCCGCCAGCTTGGATTTCGCACGGGCGACGGCGGCATGGAGGTTTTTTTTCGACCGCTGTTTCCGGCGGCAGTCCTGACAGCGAATGGCCACGGAGTCGAAGTGGAACTTGAGGTCCTCGTACCAGAATTTCTGCTCGCTGGCCGAGAAGACGAATTCATGGCCACACTCCACGCAGCGCCGTTCCTGGTCCACGAAGAAGTACCGCGGAACGTTACACATGGGACAGAAGTGCTGTTGGTTCGGGTCCCCGCGGACCGCCCCTTCGGGCATTGGAGGACGAAAATCCCAGTCGTAATCGGAAAAGCGGTATTCCTGCCCGTTGCTGTACGTCCGTATGATTTCGACGATCGGGATCTCCCCGTAGAGGGGGTGAGGCTCCGTGCGTTCTACCCGGCCCACTTTCCGGCTGGGAGCGCGCCAAGGTTCCTCGGGTCGCGACTTCTTCCATCGAGTTGGCATGATGAGCTCTATATTACTCGTAGCGTAGCGCCTCGGTCGGGTCCACGCGGGCGGCCCGGGAGCCGGGGATGGCGCCGGCCACGAGGGCGACCACCATGAGCACGGCAATCGCGGCGGCCAGCGTCGGCGGGTCGTACGCCGAGAGCCCGTAGAGGCGGCTCGACAGCACCCGCGCCGCGGCCAGCACGGCGAGCAGGCCGCAGGCGATCCCGGCGAGCGCCAGGAGGAGGGTCTCGCGCAGCACCATCCAGAGGACGCGCCTCTCGCTGGCTCCCAGGGCCATGCGGATGCCGATCTCGTTGGTGCGGCGGGCGATGGTGTACGAGATCACTCCGTAGAGGCCGATCGAGGCGAGCAGCAAGGCGAGAGCGCCGAAGACCACGGAGAGCTTGGCGACCAGGCGCTCGTCGCTAATCGAGGCGTCGATGTTGTTGCCGAGCGGCGCCAGATCCAGGATCGTGAGCCGGGAGTCGAAGCTCCGCACCGCCTCGCGGAGGGGCTTGAGGACCCTCTTGGGGTCCGGGGCGCGGATCTCGAAGTTGAACGCCGACAGGCTCTCCACGGCCTGCAGCATGGGCGCGTAGTAGCAGCGCTCCACGGGACCCTTCAGGTCTTGGGTGCGGACGTCTCTGGCAACGCCGACGATCTCATAGAGGACGTCGGCCGCGTTGGCTTCGGCGAAGCGTTGGCCGAGCGGGTTCTGGCCGGGAAAGTAGAAGCGCGCCATGGCCTCGTTGATGACCGCCACCCGGAGCGCGCCGGCCCGGTCCCGCGGGCCGATGCCGCGGCCCTGGAGGATGGGGATGCCGACCACCTTGAAGTAGTCGGGGCCGACCCGGTCGTAGGAGACGTCGTCGTCCGCGTCCGAAAGGGCGGGTCGGCCGGGGATGACGATCGACGTCCCCGAGTCGGTGCCGCTGAAGATGCCGTTCTCCGACAATGTGACGCCGCTCACTCCCGGAACGGCCTTCAGCCGCTCGAGGAGCTGGCTCAGAAGGCTCTTCAGGTTCTCCTCCTGATAGCCGGCGGCCACCGGATCGAGCTCCATCATGGCCAGCCCCTCCCGCGGGAAACCGAGGTCGAGACGCTGGAGGTTGACGAGCGTGCGCACGAAGAGGCCGGCGCCCATGAGCAAAAGGAGCGAGATCGCGAACTGCAACACCACCAGGACCTTGCCCAGCGGCCAGCGCTGTCCGCCACCTCCGGCCCCGGTGACGTTCCTCGAGCTCTCCTTGAGCGCGGGGGCCAGTTGCACCCGGGTGGCGCGCAGAGCGGGGACGAGCCCAAAGAGGACGCCGGTCAGCACCGACACGGCGGCCGTGAAGGCCAGGACGTGCAGGTTGGGCCGCAGGTCGAGCGCGGCCGAGCGGGAGACGCCGATCAGGCCGAGGAGCGCGGCGTCGGCCCAGAAGGCGAAAAGCACCCCCAGCGCGCCGCCCAGGCCCGCCAGCAGAAGGCTCTCGGTAAGGAGCTGGCGCACGAGGCGGCCCCGGCCGGCCCCGAGCGCCAGGCGCACGCTGATCTCTTTCTGCCGACCCGTGGCGCGTTCGAGCAGGAGGTTGGCGACATTGGCGCAGGCGATCAGGAGCACCAGCGCGACGATCGCCATGAGGGTCGAAAGCGGCCGCGAGAACTGGCTCCTCAAAGACGAGAAGCCGAAGCCGCCGGGCGTCACTTCGAGGTGCAGCTTGGTGAGATCGTCGGGCAGTTGGTCCGCGGCGATGGCCCCGCCGGCGCGGCTGGCGACGATCCGCGAGAAGAGGGCCTCCATCGAGCCGCGGGCCTGGTCGATGGAGACTCCCGGCTTGAGACGCCCCATCAGCAGGAGCCAGTTGACGGCCCAGCCGTCGAGGTAGTTGCGGCCGGGATTGACCTGCGGCTGCATCAGGACCGGGATCCAGAGGTCGGTCGAGGTGCCGACGACCTCGCCGAAGAACTCCGGCGGAGTGACGCCGATGATGGTGAACGGGTAGCCGTTGAGGATGATCCTCCGGCCGATGGCACCGGGCTCCGCCGAGAAGCGCCGCTGCCAGTAATCGTGGGAGATGACGACGAAGGGGGCGGCCCCCGGGCCGCGGTCCTCGGCGGCGGTGAAGGTGCGCCCGCGGAAGGCCGGAACGCCGAGCACCGAGAAGTAGTTGCCGGTGACGAACCGGCCCCGCACCGTCTCCGGGGTGGTGGCGGACCGGTAGCCGCCGACATCGCCGACGATCAGGAGCCCGGTCCGGCCCGAGGCGAAGACGCCGCTGAAGACCTGGTTCTTGTCCCGCAGCTCCCGATACATCGGGAGCGAAAAGAGGTCCGAACGCACCGATCCCTCGGAGTGGCCGCCGGTGCGCGCCGGATTGCCGAGAGCCACGAGCCGCTCCGGCGCGCGGACCGGCAGGCTGCGCAGGAGCAAGGCGTCCAGCAGGCTGAAGATGGCCGTGTTGGCACCGATGCCGAGCGCCAGCGACAGCACGGCCACCAGGGTGAAGGCGGGGGTCAGGCGCAGCGAGCGAAGGCCGTAGCCCAGGTCCTGCAGAAAGGTCTCGATCCATTTCGTCCGGCGCATGTCGCGGCACTCCTCCTCGATCCGGCTCAACGGTCCCAGGACCCGCAGGGCGGCATGGCGAGCCTCGATCGGACCCATGCCGGCGGCCACGTACTCCTCGACCTGCTGTTCCAGGTGAAAGCTCAATTCGGCGTGCAGCTCCGCCTCGACCCGTCCCCGCAGGAACAGGGACCGCAGGCGCAGCCGCAACCGGTCCAGAAAGCGCATTCCGGGTCCTCCTCGTACTCGTACCATCGTCCTCAGACCAATCGTCCTCAAACCATCTTGGCGATCAGGTTGATGGCGTTCGACAGCCGTTCCCATTGGGCCAGCTCCTTTTCGAGCTGAACGCGGCCGGCCTCCGTCAGCGCGTAGAACTTGGCCTGGCGGCCGGTCTCCGTCTGGCTCCAGGAAGCGCGGATCCACCCCTGCTGCTCCAGCCGGTGGAGAGCGGGGTAGAGGGAGCCCTGCTGGACCTGGAGCACCTCTTCGGAGACCTGCTGGATCCGCTTGGCGATGGCCCACCCGTGCTTGGGGCCGAGAGAGATGGTCTTCAGGATCAGGAGGTCGAGAGTCCCTTGAACGAGATCGCTTGGCTTGCCCATGTCAGATACCTCGACGATCTACAATAGCGGGAGAATTGTAGACCGTCAAGGTATCGATGCGCGGGCCTGCGCGGCACCGCCGCCGTTTACGGCGTGTGGCCAAACACCTCCCCGACCCGCTGGCTGAGCCG
Organism: uncultured Thermoanaerobaculia bacterium; assembly: GCA_964245465.1. GTDB lineage: Bacteria > Acidobacteriota > Thermoanaerobaculia > Multivoradales > UBA5704 > DATARR01. Next base: position 3,395 of record CAXTNS010000145.1, on the reverse strand, counting down.
CGAGGGCAGGATCCACTCGACCTCCGTTTCGCCGATCCGGTCTCGATGGGCGAGGCCGGAGTTGACCACCAGAGCGGTGGCGGGCTGGTAGGCCTCCAGGAAACTGCGTAGAGACCGCGCGATGGCCGGTCGGCCGCGCCGGTCTGCTTTGACTTCCACGGGGAGGACGCGGTCCCCTTCGGCGATGACGAAGTCCACTTCGGCTCCCGAGGCGCTGCGCCAGAAGTGGAGAGTGGCGCCGTCGGGGAGAGCCTTCCAGAGCTCCGTTGCCACCCAACTCTCCAGGAGAGGCCCGGCGTCGGTCCGCTCCTCGAGAGGACGGAAGTCGTGGAGGAGCCGGTTGCGAAGGCCGTTGTCCAACAGGTAGACCTTGGGCCGCGCCGTCAGCTCCGCGCGTTTGCCGCCGGCGAAGGGGGACAGGGCCGTGATCAGGTGGCTGGACTCCAGGATGTCGAGGTAGGAGGCCACCGTGTCACGGCTGATTCCAAGGATGGAGGCCCACTCCGAGAGATTGACCAGGCTGCCCGACTGGCCGGCCAGGAGCCGCAGGAGCTGACGGAACGCGTCTGGACGGGCGATCCGGAAGAGATCGCTCGCGTCCCGAAGGACCACCGCTTCCACGAGGTCCGTGAGAAGGGCCTCTGGGTCCTGAGAGAGCCAGACCGCCGGGTAGCCGCCAAAGATCAGATGCCGGACGAAGCGTTCCTCTTCCAGCCGGTCGCGCAGGATGCTGGGCTTCTCTTCGAGGTCCTGGCAGCCCTCGGCGAGCGACAGAGGCAACAGGCGGGTGCGGGTGGCACGGCCGGCGAGCGACTCGCGTGTGCGTGCTCCCAGATGGTACGAGGAACTGCCGGTCACCAGGATGGGCACGCCCACCCGGCGGTCGACCAGCCCTTTGAGGAAGAGGCCGGCTTCTTCGAGATGCTGGATCTCCTCGAAAAAGAGGGTCACCGACTGCGACAGGAGTCCTTCAAGGTCCGCCAGGAAGAGAGGTGCGGAGCGGCACCATTCCCGGACGAGCGCCTGCTCGCAGTCGATGAAGAACGCCGGTTCGCCACGTTCCGCGAGGTAGGTCCAGAGAGCAGTAGACTTCCCGGCTTGGCGCGGACCGATTACCAGGTGCGCGCGGTCCGCCTCATTCCAGCGTTTCCGGGCCGTGGCTGCGGTGAGCCGGGAGATGTAGGTGGCGGGAAGGCGCCGCCGAAGCCAGCCAGACAGGGTCGCTGGTTCCACGAGCCATGGGTTGTCTCTCAGCAGAATCGTCTGGAGATTGCGGTCCATGATCCGCAATTATCCCTGAAAACTGCGGATCGGGGAGAGGCCCCTTCGGCTCTTCAGTTTGAGATGAGTTTCTGCCGCTATGCTGTGGTAACCTATTCTCCTGTTCCAGGAGAAACAGTCATGCGATTCCGTCCTCTCGTTTTCGTCGTGTCCCTTCTCGCCTTCGCCTCCGCCGTCCAGGCAGAGGAGCCCAGGCTGGTGGAAGATCTCAATCCGGGAGTTGCTCTGTTCGATCCGGAGTTGAGCTCGAATCCTTTTCAGTCCTACACCGCCGTCAACGGCCGGGTGGTCTTCCTGGGGCTCCTGACGCGCGACACCGTCTACCAGCCGGACTTCCAGTGCGGCCTCTGGACCACGGACGGCACGGCGGCCGGAACGGTGCGTCTCGCCGAGCTGTGCGGCGAAGCCGAGAGCTACCAGAATTCCCGGCTGAGCCTGTGGGCCACTACTGGGTCGAGTACCGGGTCGGTGGCGTTCCTCACCGACTTCTCGGGACAGCTCTGGCGGACGGACGGCACGGCCGTGGGGACCTTCCCTCTCGGCGGCGTCCAGCTCGGGCGGGGGATTTACGGCCTCGACCGCCCGATCCTGGGGGCGGACGGCCGGACGTTCTTCTTCGAGGGCTGCACGCCGGCCACTGGGTGCGAGCCCTGGCGCAGCGACGGCACCCTCGCGGGCACGTCCATGCTCCGCGACCTCCAGCGCGGGACGGGCAGCTCCACGCCCACGGAGCTCACCTTGACGGGCGGCCGCGTGCTGTTCGCCATCTCCGGGTCGGTCTGGGCCACGGATGGCACCCCGCAGGGCACGGTCAAGCTGTTTTCCATCTCCGGGAGGGCCAGTCAGCTCCACTCGCGCGGGCCGTTGATCCTCTTCACATCCTTTGCCGACGGCGGCGTGCTGGCCTTCGATCCGCGCAGCCGGCAGGTCCGGAAGCTCATACAGGTCTCCGCGGGCGATCGCACCGGCATCATCCTCCAGGAGGCCGGGGGGCAGTTGCTGGTCTCCATCTTCGATCTGGACGTCCCGGAGGCGTACCTCTGGGTGACGGATGGGACGCGGGCCGGCACGCGCCGGCTGGAGCCGAAGTTCAAGGCGGAGCCCGACGGGTTCGCCAGCGTGGGGACGCGGGCTCTGTTCCTCGCCAGCCGTACGGGAAGGGGCGGGTACGACGAGGATCTGCCTCTCTGGTTCCTCGATCCGGGGATGAGAAGCGCCCGCCGCCTTCAGGGCTGCCCGGGAGGCTGTCCCCTGGTCCGCCGGTCCTTCCCTTATGAGGGTTCGTCTCCCTTGCTCGTGCCGTTCCGGGGCCGCCTCTTCTTCTCCGGCCGGGACCGGGGGCATGGCGCCGAGCTGTGGTCCACCGACGGTACCGCCGGAGGTACCCGGCTGGTGAAGGATCTCTGCGCCGGAGCCTGCGATGGCAGCCCGGCGGGGTTCCGCGTGCTCGCGGGCCGACTCCTCTTCGTCGACGCCCACCAGGACCTCTGGTCCACCGACGGCACCGAGGCCGGGACGGTTCGCCTGGCGCCGCTGCCGCCCTCGTACTACGCGCCCTACTCTCTGCGGTTTGACGCCGCCGCGCTCGGCGGCCGGATTTTCTTCACCGGCCTCGACGAGCGGGGCGGCCCCCAGCCCTGGTCGAGCGACCTGACCCCGCGGGGAACGGAGCCTCTGCTGGCCATCGGCTCCACCCTGGCCGCCAGCTCCAACGTCCGGGGCCTCAAGGCCGTGAGCGGCAAGGCGGTCTTCGGAGCCTGCGACGGGACGGCGGGAGGGGTCTGGGCGAGTGACGGCACCGCGGCCGGCACGGTGCGGCTGCCTCTTCCGGACCTGCCGTGCCCGTCGGCCTCTCCGCTGTTCACGCGGGCGGGCGGCCTCGCCTACTTCCAATGGGACGGAAAGTTCTGGCGGACCGACGGCACACCGGGCGGTACCGATCTGCTTCTCGACCTCCCTCCCGACCGGCCGTTCGTCCGCGACGAGGTCGCCTTCGAAAACAAGCTGCTGTTCGTCCTCGATCCCCCACAGCCCTTGCCTGCTCCCCCCACCGGCTGGGTGTGGGAGTTCTGGACGAGCGACGGCACCCCCCAGGGCACGCGGGAGCTCTTCCC
>CAXTNS010000144.1:1473-12081 GCA_964245465.1 uncultured Thermoanaerobaculia bacterium | reverse complement strand
CTCTAAGGGCACCCATGCCCCTTATGAGGGCTATGGGTGCCCCAACAGGGGACATGATTGCCCTCCTGGGGGCAGGGAGGTCCCTCGTGAGGGCTGACGTGGCCCCCGCCAGGGCAGCGGAGCCCCTCGCGGGGGCTATCGCTGCCCTGGGCTTGGGGGAGGGCCAGGCGAAGCCGCGCGGGAGTCAGCTCTCTTCGGAGGACGGGGAGCCGCCGGCAGGGACGGCCGGTTCCGGATCGGGAGCGGCGGGCGAAGGAGCGGGCGCGAGGCCGATGGCGGCGAGCAACTCCGGCCGGGGATAGACCGCGACGCCGACCTCCTCTTCCAGCCTGCGCGTGCGGCGGCGGGTCGGCCGAATGCGATAGCGGACCAGCCCTTCGCTGCGGTGGCCGAGCCGGCCGCGGATCGCGCTGCGGATCTGGACGACGAGGTCCGTCCCCTTCTTCCTGGTGATCCGCAACTGCTGCGTCACAGCCTGCCGGCGGGCCTGAAGCTCTTTCTGGTCGGCGGCCAGAATCTTCAGGGCCAGGATCACGGCCCCGAGCTGATCGCGCAGGTTCCGCAGGATCGGATCGTCGAGCGCCTCGTTCTCCATCATCGCGGTGAACAGCGACTCCCACTCCTCATGCGTGTTGGCAAGCGACACCTTCGGCATGTCTCTCTCCTTTGTGCCCCTTTCGGGGAAATATGCTCTATCTTACGAGGAAATCGGCGGATTCGTCACTGCCCTTCATCAACCAGACCTATCCGTCCTCCAAGCTGGCCGGTCGGGCTCCGCAGGTCTATCCAATGTCCTGCGAAGCACGGCTGAGCATGCTTTAAGATCACGAAACAGATCCCGGTGGCGCTCAGAACCCTTGCCGTCGCCCGCCCAGCGTGGCCTACGGCACCCGCCGCCCCGGGGTCCACGGCGCCCCCGCCGCGGCGAAGGCCTCCTCCAGCTTCGCCAGGTCGCCCTCGATCAGCGCCTTCAGGTCGCGCTCCAGCGCATCCAGCCCGGCCGTGGCGATCTCCAGGTTGCGTCTCTGGGTCGCCGTCGGCATCTGCCGCGTCTGCCAGTGGCCGTCCCGGATCACCCCCACGCGGTCGCCGATCGACAGGGTGTCCGGCTCGGAGAGCTTCTGCCGCGCCGGGTCTCCCTGGAGCCGCCGTTCGAGCTCCGCGACCGCATTCCCCACCGCGTCCAGCCGGGCGTAGAGCGCCAGGTCCGCCCTGGGGGTCTCTCTTAGCGTCGCCCGCATCTGCCGGAGCTGGTTCTTGACGCGGCCGACCTCCTCCAAGGCTGACGACAGCCGCCGCGCCGCCTCCGCCGTCTCCCCCTGGAAGGCGGCCACCGCCGCCGGGTCGGTGCCGGGCGGCAGGTTCGGCACCGGCTTCACCTCGAACGACTGCGCCGCACCCAGGGAACGGGCTCCGCTCGCCGACACCACCACCAGCTCCGCCGAGTAGCGCCCGGGCGCCACCAGGGGGCCCAACGGTGCGCCGGCCCACGGAGGATTGAAATCTGGAGGATCGAGCACCACCGGGTCTGGGACCGGGCCGCGCAGGTCCCAGCTCACCCGGTGCAGTCCTTCCTTGGCCGGCCCTTCGATCCACCGCACCTTGCGCCCCGCGGCGTCCGAGACGATCAGCAACACCTTGGGGTCCGTCTCCAGCGCTTCGGCCCGCAGCCGGTCAAAGCCGGGGAAGGAAACGTCAGCTCCCTTCTCGCGCGACGCCTTCTCGCCGGCCTGCCGTGCCTCACGCGCGGAGGCCGGCGCCTCGCGCAGGAAGTAGGTGAAGAGGGCGCCGTGGGGCGGGTTCGGGGCAATGAAGTCGTCGGTGCCAAGCTCCGGGCGTCCCGGAGCCTGTCCCGTCTGATGGGGCACGAACCACCAGGCGTCGCGGACTGGGAAAAGCGCACCCTCTTGCGCGAGCGCCGCCGCCCCCGCAGACCCCGCAGAGAACTCGCGCAGCGGCGTGTAGTCGTCGAGCACGTAGAGGCCTCGGCCGAAGCTGGCTCCCACCAGGTCATTGTCGCGCCGGTGCAGCTTCACGTCGCGGAACGGGATCGTCGGCAGGCCCCCCATCTTGAGCCAATGGGTACCCCGGTCGAGACTGAAGTAGAGGCCGTGCTCGGTGCCGACGAAGAACAGGCCGAACGTGATCCTGCTGAAGAGCCCAGACGATCGTTCCCGGCGGCAGGTCCCCCGCCATCGAGCGCCAGGTGCGGCCCAGGTCGGTGCTCTCGAAGACATAGGGTGTGAAGTCGCCGGCCTTGTGGTTGTCGGCGGCCACGTAGAGGGTGGCGGCGTCGTGCAGCGACATCTCGACGTCGTTGACGAAGGAAAGCGCCGGCAGCCCTGGAATCGCCGCCGCGCGGCTCCAGCTCCGGCCGCCGTCGGTGGTGACCTGCACCAGGCCGTCGTCGGTGCCGACCGCCAGCGTCCCCTCCCGGAGGGGCGACTCCGAGATCGCCGTGGTGGTGGCGTACTTCGACATCGCGTTGTTGTCGAACAGCGCGTCGACGCTCCAGACCCGCCCGAAGAACTTCTGCTCGTAGCGAGCCCGCCCTCCCGTCAGGTCGCCGCTGATCGGGGTCCAACTGCCGCCCCGGTCGTCGCTTCGCCAGACCCGTTGCGAGCCGTAGTAGATGCGGTCCGGGCGGTGCGGGCTCACCAGCAGCGGCGAATCCCAGTTCCACCGCTCCGGCGCATCCCCCTCGGCAGCCTGGGGGCGGATCAACAGCGCCTCGTCGTTGCGCCGGTCCTTGCGGAAGAGCATTCCCTCCTGAAACATCAGATAGAGGAAGTCGGGATCGCGCGGGTCGAAGGCGACGCCGTAGCCGTCGGCGCCGAGCGGCACGTACCAGTCCTGATTGCGAATGCCGGCCACGTTAAGGGTGCGCGACGGACCGTGCAGAGTGCCCAGGTCCTGCGCCCCGGCCAGGACGTCGTAGAACGGCTCTCGGTTGTTGAGCGCCACCTTGTAGAACTGCGAGACTGGAAGGTTTTCGAAATGCCGAAAGGTTCTCCCCTCGTCGAAGCTCTCGTAGAGTCCGCCGTCGGTGCCCACCAGCAGGTGGTTGCCGTTGGCCGGGTCGATCCACAGGGCATGGTTGTCGCTGTGCTTGTCGTGGCCGGTCTCGAGGATCTCCATCGTCGCGCCGCCGTTGCGGGTCACGTGGAGGAAGACGTCCATCTGGTAGACCCGGCTGGCGTCGAAGGGCGAGGCCTCGATTTCCTGGTAGTAATGGGGGCCGGTGCCACCGGAGATATAACGGTTCCGCTTCTCCCAGCTCTCCCCCCGGTCGCGCGAGCGGTAGAAACCGCGCTCCTCCTCGCCCGCTTCGATCGTGGCGTAGACCAGGGACGGATCGGCGGGCGTGACGGCGAGGCCGATCTTCCCCATGTCCCCGCTCGGCAGGCCGGTCTTCAGTGGGCGCCAGGTCTTGCCGTTGTCGACGGACTTCCAGAGCCCCGAGCCGGGCCCCCCGCCGAGGAACCCCCAGACGTGGCGCCGCCGCTGGTAGGCCGCGGCGTAGACCACCTCGGGGTTGGAAGGATCGAATTCGAGATCGGTGACGCCGGTGTTCTCGTCGATCTGGAGCACCGGAGCCCAGGTAGCGCCGCCATCAGTGGAACGGTAGACGCCTCGCTCCCCGCCCGGAGCCCAGAGCGGCCCCTCGGCGGCCACGAAAACACGGTTGCCGTCGCGCGGATCCACCAGAATACGGCCGATGTGCTCCGACCGTGGAAGACCCATCCGCTGCCACGTGCGGCCGGCGTCGCGGCTGCGGTAGACCCCGTCTCCCCACCCGACATGGCGGCCACTGACGTTCTCGCCGGTGCCCACCCAGACCACCTCGGGATTGGTGGGATCGAGAGTGATCTCGCCGATCGAGTAGGAGGGCTGGTCTTCGAAAATTGGCGTCCAGGTGGTGCCGGCGTTGGTGGTCTTCCAGACCCCGCCCGAGCCGGCGGCCACGTACCAGAGGCCTGGAGTCGTGGGATGGACTACGATGTCCGCGATGCGGCCGCCCATAAAGCTTGGGCCGATGCTGCGGAAGGGTAACGCCACGGCAACCTTGGCTAGCAAGGATTCGGGGGGCTTGGCGGGCTTGGAGCCGGCAGCCTGAGCGGCGAGGGGAGCAGCGAGAAAGGTGGCGATGGCGACGGCGAGGAAGAGTCTGCGCATTTTCCGAGTCTATGACTGGAGCCCCCGGGTACCAAGCTGCTGCTCTGTGCCACTCTGGCCGAGAAAGGGTGCTCCTCTGTACGATGCGGCCGAGTACGCGTGATCCCGCGGTGGTCGGCGCCGCACCTGAGAACCATGGACTCCAAGACTGCCTGGCTCAAGCCGCCCTATAAGGCCGGAGGCCTCGATCACCTCGGCATCCAACAGATGCCGATCAGGATCTTCTCGACCCTCCTCCCAGGACTGACCGTCGTCACCGACCGCGTATCGAACTACTCCTTCTACCCATGGGTGGCATGGGCATACGGCCAGGAAGACGACTGGGGCGATCTGGACTTCATCCGCATGCTCCGCCGCGCCGAGTGCCTGCTCACCCTGATCGCGGAGCGGCACGCGCAGGCTCGCGGCGAGGACGAGATGCTGCACAGCCGCGGGCTGGTCGGCCGCAACACCTTGGTGCCGGCGCTTCGCGAGAACGCACCCAAGCCCATACCGTTGGGCAAGCTCGCAGCGCCTCGCTCCGATAATCGCACCTCGTACTTCCAGCATGGGGCCGGGGGGTTGGGGCAGTACTACCTTGGGTCCCTCCGTGAGTTGGGCCTCCTCCAGCGCTCGGGCAAGAAGTTCGAGTGCTCCAAAGATCTTGGAGTTCCCCTTGCGCAGGCATTCGACAGCCGGATCGACCGGAAAGCCTTCCTGCGTGTCGTCAGGCGTGGTCTGGTCGACTACGAGGAACTCGACCAACTGGAGCGGTTCTGCCCGTGCTATCTTGCAGGTCATCTGCCTGAACGCGAGCTGCTCATCGACCTCCTTTTCGCTCGAAAAGGCGAGCCGGCGCCACCCGACATCCGCCGCCGTCAGACTCTTCTCCTGCTGCTGGATCTCGCCTCACGCCGCGCACACCTCGGAAATGCGCCCCTCGATGCGGCATTTCGAGCTGCGTGTCTGACCGGAGCCCTCGATGATGGAAAGTCTTGGCCAGTTCCCGAGCCATGGCTGGGCGTCCAGCGTGCCTGGGCCACCTACGCACGCAATGACGGGCTGTCCATCGGAGTCTTGGGGATCTTCTGGGCAGCCCTCAAACTGCTCGACGAGGAGGGCGGCCGAGCCGAGAGCATCAGGACGATCGGGACGCTTGTCTCGCGGGCTGTCAGGGAGGCGCTCGGCAAGGAGGCAGCACAGAAGCTTCCTGATGCGATCGCTGCCAGGGCTGCGTCTCTCCCCCCGCTGACTCAGTGGGAAGCACCCGGCCACGAGCTCAGGAGATCGTTTGCTATTCGCAGCGAAGCAAGGGACGGGAACATCGATGAGTGCTTGCGTGCGGCGCTCGACACGCTCACTGCCCTCAGCGCGCGTCATCTGGAGCCGCAGCCCTATCGGGACATTGGAATTCCGCCAGATTACCTCAGCGACTATCCCCTCAATCTATCCACCTTCCATCTCCAGCTTACAGAGGACTGGCGGGCGCTTTCCTTGGCCGAGTGGGCAGGGGTGCTCGCGGCCGAGTGGGGCCTCGAGGCCCATCTGCGCGTAGCCCTTCGCAAAATGCACTACGAGTCACGAGACACGTTTCTCTTCTACCTGGCAGAGGAAGGGATCAGACGTCGACTCGATACCGATGCACCGCTTCCTAGTTTTACGGCCTCCCGTCTGAATATCGCGGTGCAGTTCCTCGCCGACCTTGGCTTGTTGACGTGGGAGCGGCTTGGCAGCACAGGGGAAGGCGTTGCGCAGGACTCCGGCGAGTGGGTCGCGCGGATCGCGCCCATGGGCCGACAGCTCAGGGAGGAGCTCGGTGGCTGAGACGCCGCGCCTTCCGCTCTCTCTCCTTGAGGAACTCCAGGCGGGTTCGGGCTTCGAGGCAGGCTTGCTCACCAGCTTCAACGCGTATCTGCCCTTTGTCGAGGAGGTCGTCCTGCCGCGCCTGCGAGCGGCGGGCTGCCACTACCTCGTCGCAATGATCGATTGCACGCAACTGGCTGGCGAGTTGGCGGCGCCGGCGCGTCGGCCGCTTGCCGCCGGGCGCAGGTATGCCCTCCTCCCGATCGGGTGCGGTGGCGCCTTCCATCCGAAGCTTCTTCTTCTTGTCGGTCCGAAGAAAGCTCGCCTGATCGTCGGGAGCCACAATCTCACGATGTCCGGCTTCATCCAGAACCGCGAGCTCACCAACATCATCGAGGTCGGCGGGCCGAAGGATCGGGAAGGAGCCGCGGCGCTCATCGAAGCGATCGAGTTCTGCAAGGCTTGGGCGAGTGGCCTCCCACCAGCACTCCTAGGCGCCTTCGAGGACTTCAGGAAGCTCTGCGGTTCGTACCTTGGTCCGGTCCCGGAGAAGAGTGCAGTGGCTGTGGTCGGCTCGCGGCCAGACGGCTCCGGCCTTTGGCAACGAGTGCGAAAGCTACTGCCCGAGACGGCGAAGCGAGTCGTGGTTCTGGGTCCATACTTTGATCAGAGTCTGGCTTTCTTGAAGCATCTCCAGGAGAACCTTCGCCCGCAGAGCTTGGTCATTGGCCTGGACCCGGGATCGGCTAAATTTCCAGGCGACATGAAGTCGTTCCCAGAAGGCCTTCGAGTTGTAGACGCGCACGATCTGAACCCCGGCCACGATGGGCGCGGTTATCTCCATGGGAAGGCGATTCTCGTCGAGAGCGAGGCGGAGTGGGTTCTTGTCACGGGGAGCGCCAACCCGACGGCCAGCGCCTGGCTGGCTCCTGCCGGATCACGGAACGCAGAGATCGTCGTTGTACGTAAGCTCTCGACAACGCAATTGGATAACCTGGGGCTAGTCGAGCTTTTCGACCAGAATTCGATCGAGCCACGCCTGCTTGCGCAGCTGCGCGCACGCCCTGAGCGCAGAGGCGATTCAGCGGCGATCGGCGGACCTCTGATCGGAATCTGTCAAGGATCGAGCATACACATCGACGCAGAGTTTCGCTCGGTCGATGCCGTCATCGTCCGCGATTCCCGAGGGGGCGAGCTCAGCTCCCAGGTTCGAAGCTCCTCTTCCGATCTCGTCTTCGACATCGGCGAGCGTGCCAACGATTCCAGCTCCTTCGAGGTGGTTCTCGATGGCCTTCTCCGTCACGGCATCGTTCACCATCCCGATGTTCTACGAGAGGCGGCACTCCCTTCTTCTCAAAGGAGAGTCCGGGAGGCGCTGAGCGGCCTCAGCGGCGATGCGTCCCAACTCGAAAGCCTGCATCGCCTCGTGGAGAAGGTCATTTTCGAGGCTCCTAGAGTGGCGAGCGGCATCGGCCGGGAAAGGCGTGAGTTGAAGGATTCAAAGGAGAACCAGGAAGATGCGTCCACCGTAGTTATCATGGATACTCTGAAGCAGGAGCAGGTCCATGAGAGGCGGCGTCTTGCCGAGGACGACCTTGGGCTCCTCCTCGACTACCTCCTGAGGAAGCTGTGGCAGAGCTTGAGCCACGAGGCGTCTTCGGGTTCCCGTTCGGAGGTCGAGTTTATCGACAGCGAGGACGAAGACCTCGCAGAGCAGCTGCCCTCCGACCGAAAGATTGCCGAGATCTGGTTTTGTAAGAGCCGAACGCTTCTCAAGCGGCTCCGGCGCCGGATCGAGGAGGGTGACGAGGCGCTGCAAGTGGTGATCGAGAGCGCGGCTGTTCTGGGTGTGCTGGAGGCCCTTCGGAGAGTCGAGGAGCAGGACCGGTGGCGATCGTTGCGTGCAGAGTTCGTCGACCGCAAAGCCGCGGAGGAGTTCGTTTTCGACGCCGTTCCACTTCTTCTCGCTGCGGAGACTGGCCTTCTGGATTGCTCGACAGCCCAGGCTGGAGCCGCTTTTGCGGAACAGCAGGGATTGGTGGAGTGGCTCACTTGGCTTGCATGGCTTACGGGTTTCGGACCGAGCGAGCTCTCGTTCGAGGAAGACCTGGATAATCCGGATGCGGCAGAAGAAGCGGCCGACCGTCTCTCTTGTGCCTGCTTGGTCGGGGCACGCGCGGCTCACTGCGATCCAGCCCGCATCCTCGAGCTCCTGGAAGCAACGCCCTTTCCCGGAGCCGACGCTCGCTTCTGGCTTGACTCGCTCGTACATCTAGGAACAGTGGCCGCCAACCCATCGGCTGCCAGGAGACTCGAGAGACCACCCCGGGTGGGTGACCTCGTACTCACCCAGGCTGGCGCCGGGCCGTTCGTCGTCCGTAGCGTTCGGATGGGCAAGGTCGACCTCACCGACTATCGCCGCGAGGACGGACTCGCCACGTTTCTGGCCAGTTCGGTCCACGTGCTGGACTCGGGCATCCGACACGGACGGCATGTTGTAGGCTTCTGAACAGCAGATCCGCCTCTGGCCTTGAAATGGGTTCGGGATCTCCGGCATCCGCCCAACGCAGCACCTGAAATAAGTGCAGCGACGGCGAAGCGCCTGGCAGTGCGGCACGAAAGGAGGCCTGACAACGTGAGCTGATACCCAGATTGCGGAGAGGCCTCCTGGGTCTCGATGAAAGGTTGGGGCAGATCGTCTCCTATGCCGATGACTTCGTCATCCTCTGCGCGAGTTGGCGTCAGGCAAAAGAAAGCTTGGTGCTGGTGTCGCGTTGGCTGGAGAAGCTCGGTCTGGCGATTCATCCCACCAAGACGCGCCTCTGTCACGCCCGAGAAGAGCCGTTCGACTTCCTGGGCTATACCTTCGGTCCGGCTCGGCATTGGCAGACCGGAAAGAGAATGCTCTTGGCCCGGCCTTCAAAGAAAGCCCAGAAGAGACTCAAAGAGAAGGTCAACACTCTGCTGATTCGGGCAACCCCACACCTTGGCCTGAACTGTGTACTCGGCTCAACCGACTTCTGTCGGGTTGGGCCGAATACTTCAGCTTCGGCTTTACAGGTCAAGCCGATGATGCCATCGGCTGGCATGTGAGGGAACGAGTCCGGCGGTTTCTCTATCGGCGGCACAAGCTGCGCGTCAGCGGAACCAGCCGCTTCGGATACACCGAGACGTACGGGAAACTGGGGGTAATCGACCTTCATCAGATGCGCCTGAAACGAAGGCCCGTGCATGCATTCTCGTGAAGCCCGTCCGAGAGCCGGATGCGGGAAATCTGCAAGTCCGGTTCGATGAGCGGGGACGGGAAACGGAGCCAAGGCCGCGATTGAGGCACCGGTGTTGAGGCGAAAGCCACCGGCAACAGCGACTCCCGCGACCTACAGCCACCGCGCCCGTCCTCGACTCTACCCTGTGGCGCACCTGTGGCCCCAGGGAGCCGCCGGCAGGGACGGCCGGTTCTGGATCGGGGGCGGCGGGCGAAGAAGCGGGTGCGAGGCTACGCCAACAGATCAATTCTGCCTTGATAGGCCACTAGTCCACCTCTTTGGTATCTCTCTTCATATTAATTTAGCAGCCCGGAAACGCGTTGGTGTCTGTCAAGGCGTTCGCCGGCTGGCCCTGAGGGTTGAAATACATCTTCACCTCGCCCGTAGTGGTGTCACGCACGCGAATCGTAAACTCGATATTAGAGGTTGAGGCCGCAGAGATCCAAAACCTGCGATTGCGCCTGCAACCATCGAATGCCTTGACCATGAGATCCCAATTGACAGCTTCGGAAAACCAGAAGACACCGGAATTGGAGGTTCCGCAGCCACTCACTTGGCCATTACCCATCGTGCCGTTGGCCTGACGCCAGAAAACCTGAATGCGAAATCGACCGCCACTCAGGCACATTGCGGTTGTCGAAGCCGCGCAACTGAACGAGGCGTTGGCTTTGACTTTGGTACTCACCGTGAATTGTCCGATGTTATCCGTATGAATGGTATCGTTCACGGCAAGATGGAGCATTCCAGTCTGGGCGACATTCAGTGTCAAGCTGGACCCTACAAAAAACCAAGGGCCTCTCTCGCCGATGCGACCTATGAGAGCACCGAACTGCTCCGAGGGGAGCAGGCATGAGGCTGTGCAAGGAACGCCATTCCCTGCCGGCGTCGCGAGACTTCCGGGATCAGGCGGCAAAGTATTGACTTGGCCCGCCGCTGTGAGTTGGACCTGGTCGCCTGCGATCAGATAGAGACCGCTCCTGGCGTCCGCCGTGGTCCCCGGAATGAGGACCGAAGTTGCCGAGCTCAAACCAAAAGCGGTGGAGGCTGAAAGCAACATCAGGAGCAGGGAAGAGATGGATAGGACGTTCCGCATCATTGCTCTCCTCAAGAGTTCAGTGAGCATCCAGATTGATTTCTGGAGATTCTTATGGCTGTACGGTCAGATTTATATAATTTATATACTGACTCTACGCCGATTTATTTTCCTCGCCAACATCTTGAGCGACCCTGTAACGTTGCCGGTGAGGCGCAGACAAAAGGCTGCGAAGCAGGCTTTGGGCTGTCGCCTCGACCGAGCGGTTAGACCTTACGCCCCCTTGCCGAGGAGTCTTCAAGCGGCGGCAAGCCCCAACGTGCCTGAGGCTCTGCGATGGCGAGGACGTGG
>CAXTNS010000144.1:0-1463 GCA_964245465.1 uncultured Thermoanaerobaculia bacterium | reverse complement strand
GACGTGGAGGATGTCGTTGAGAGACAGCATGACGTAATGCGTCAGCTCCTGTGCAAGCGGATCGTCTTTGCTGAACCTGCGGGCAGCGTAGGCCTCTGCCCAAGGGGAATTCGTCACAGTGAGTGTAGGGTGCCTCCACGTTTTGAGGCGCTCCGAGGAGAAGTTCGGCAGCTCCTCTGGGAGCGGGATGAGGCCAAAGGACTCATCTTCCCATTGCACCGCCCATACGTGGCTGAACGTCAGTAGTAGATCTTGTGAATGGCCGTCCACCACACGCGAAAAGTGCATTCGGACGTCAAGCGTGGCACCCTGCTCGGAACGCCATGAGTACGAGATGCCGGCGCAGCCTGCGCTGATCCCGTGCACTGGATGCCAAGCGATTGCCTGCATTGCTGAGGTCTAACGCTTTGGCGGTGAGCGAGCGGGAACCACACTGTTTGCGGTTTCCGTCCGCTCGACCGTTGGGTTAGCCGCCCCTTATAGTTAAATATCTGCTCGCCAGCCCGAAAAAGCAATACCAGTTACCTCAGCCGATACCCATGAACGGCGTCTCATCCGGGTATAGTTTTACTCCTGCAACCCAAGGTCTCGCCGCCCTTCTTCTGTGATTTCAACTGTAAAATTAGCGGCGTTGCACCTACTTGCTAGCCTTCTCTGAGGAACCCGTCTTATTACGGAAGGCACCTGCCGCCATAAGCAGGATCAAGGTTACTGGCCCCCAGCTAAGGCTGAAAATTACCAGAAAGCGGATGAGAACGGCGAGGTTGTATTCAGTACTATCCATAGCCATGAACCCAGCTTGTACTGGAAAGATATAAGACAGTAGGCCCTCTGGGCGGAGGATATTGCCGTAGTTCCTATGCGTTAGATAGTAGGTAGCCGAGGCAGCGCAAAAGAATGAAGATATAAGCGCGCTGATCAATGAACATTTTACAACTCGAAGCAACGAGAATCGCCCATTAATTTCTGTTCTCGAGTAGCCATTTTCTATATGCAATGGTGGCTCTCCGTAGATGCCATTGCTGGCGGTTAACCTTATAATCGACGGTCGCCCGCTACGACTTCCATCTGCCTTATCATGAGCCACCAAGTCAAAGCTAGGTAGATTCGAGAAATCGCCATGGCTCTATGTAGTGAGATTACCGTAACTTATGGTGACTCTACGCCCATTTATTACTCTCGTCAACTTCTCAAGACCCGCCGTGTAAGCAGCTCGGGGGAGCAAGTGGAGAGAGTCGGCTTACACGGTCGGCTGTAGCAGCTAAATGCTTGAATCGGCGGCAATTGGATGTTCCCGATGGCCGTGTAGGTCACGCCAGGGATCGAGCACGGCACGCTATATGGAAGGCCGCGGAGGGTAAGCACGCCACAGGATCGCGCGCAAGCGGCTGATTCTGCGGGAGATCAACAAACTGGAAGGATGAGCGAGGATTGCTTACACGGTGGAAAGGAGCCGTGTAAGC
>CAXTNS010000143.1:11775-12095 GCA_964245465.1 uncultured Thermoanaerobaculia bacterium | reverse complement strand
CCCGTCCCTGCCTCGAGCGCCTCCCGGAACAACGAGGACGCCTCCGAGTCATCGCGGGGAGGGCGGGACTTTCGAGGAAGTCGCCGGCCTCCTGATCGGCGATCAGGAGGGCTTCCACATCCTGGCGCAGCTCCGGATCGTCTCCGCACAGGCGGTCCAGCAGGCTGGACCTCTCCTCCGGCGGGGCCACGACCGTCTCCTCGAACACGGCCTCGGCGCGGCGCCACCGCTCAGTCTTGTCCATCGTGCTGACGAAGACGGTGGTAGAGCCAGGCCTTGGCCGTCCGCCAGCGGCGCTGGACCGTGGGCTTGAAGACGCC
>CAXTNS010000143.1:3697-11765 GCA_964245465.1 uncultured Thermoanaerobaculia bacterium | reverse complement strand
GTGGTCCATGCCGCCGAAGAAACGCAGGTCCACCACCCGCACCAGGGTCTCGTCGATCCGGGAGAGCTCGGCCAGAGCCTCGTCCAACGCCAGCACGTCCGTGTCGGACCGCACGGCCAGCTCCGGAACATCGTCGAGCTCCACCTTGCGCAGGGCTCCCCCGTGCTTACCGTAGCGCCGCCGCCGCGCATGGTCGACCAGGATGCGGCGCATCATCTGGGCGGCGATGGCGAAGAAGTGCGCGCGGTTGCGCCAGTCGACGTGTCGCTGGTCGATGAGCCGCAGAAACGCTTCATGGATCAGGTCGTGGGTTTGGAAGGTATGGTCCTCCCGCTCCCGCCGGAGGTATCGGCCCGCCAGCCGGCGCAGCTCGCCATAGATCTGGGGGATCAGGCGGTCGAGAGCACTGTCGTCCCCCTCCCGCCACTCCACCAGCGATCGAGTGACGTCGCTTGCCGTGCTTTTCGACATACGTCTATCCGCATTATCCCTTGCCGAAAGAGCCGCCGGAGGAGACACGGAGGCCTGATGGGAAGACTCGCGGCCGGCGTTCTTTATAGCCACACGCTGGTGCGGTCTGCCAGATAGGACCCTCACCCTTTCCCCTCTCCCTGCAACGGGAGAGGGGAAGCACCCGATCAGGAAGGGGTGGTGGAGCTCAGCTCGCCTTCGAGCTCCAGGTTGCCGTCCATGTACTTCAGGTTGAAACAGAACCGGCGGATGCGCCAGGCGGCGCCGTCCTTCTCCAAGTGGAAGTCATAGCTGCCCACGAAGAGCCGGGTGTACTGGCCGCTGGCGTTGGGCAGGTAGTGAGAGGCGATGGCATAGCAGAAGGCGTCCGCGCGGTCACCGTTCAGGGTGACCCGGAAGTTCCCCGCCTGATGGTGGACGGCCCGCAGGTGGCGCAATCCCCGGTCCCAGCCGTCCACGATCTCCGCCGCGTCCGTCTCTGCGGCCTCGTTGCCGGTCATCGAGCTCATGTCGAAGAAGACCCGCGGCGCGAGGCACGCGCGGACCGTCTCCCAGTCCCGCTGGTCCGTGCCGATGAACAGCCGGGTGATGGTGTCGATGATGGCGTCCTTCTCGACGAGGTACCGCAGGGTGTCTTCCATGCTCCCGACGATATTCCGGCGCAAGGGCGGCGTCAATGGCGATGGGCGGCGGCTAGGCCGGGAGCCGGCCCAGGGAGCGCAGCCAGCCATAGTGCGACGCCAAGGCGCTCCTCAGCGTGAGATGCGCGTGGTAGCGGATTCCGTGCTCCCGGCAGGCCTGCTCGACGACGCCGGCGATGGCCGGCAGATGCACGTGGCTGATCCGGGGGAACAGGTGGTGCTCGATCTGGTGGTTGAGGCCCCCGACGTACCAGGTCAGCAGGCGGTTGCGGCGCGCGAAGTTCGCGGTCGTTTCCACTTGGTGGACCGCCCACTCCTTCCCCACCGCGGCCCTGGTCTCCTCCTGGGAGAAGGAGAGCGTCTCCTCGTTGGAGTGGGCCAGTTGGAAGACGATGCTCAAGGCCAAGCCCTGAACCCCGGCGGTGATGGCATAGAAGAGCAGGACCGCCCCAGGCGGATGGAACAGCAACGGCAAGGCAAGGGCCCAGCCGAAAAAGGCGAGCTTGCCCCCGGCGAAGACCGCGAGGTCGAAACCCCGGGGCCGGGGAATTGGATGATCGCCGATGCGGCCTCGCGCGACGGCGGCAAAGTCGTCGTAGAACTGCCATTTCGGAGCGATGAAGCCGTAGAGAATCCACATGTAGAAGTGCTGCCACCGGTGGTAGAACCGGCGCGGCTGGTGGCGCGACATGCGGCAGAGACTCCCGAGATCGATGTCGTCGTCCAGGCCATGAACGTTCGGGAAGCTGTGATGGAAGACATTGTGCTTCCAGCGCCAAACGTAGGAGCTGGCGCCCAGGAGGTCCATGGTCGCGCCCAGGAAGCGGTTGACGCGCTTGGACGCGGAGACCGCGCCGTGGTTGCCGTCATGACCGACGTTGAAGCCCAGCGCGGCGACGGCCAGGCCGAGCGACACGGCCATGGGCAGGGCCAGTTCCCATCCGTTCGCGGTGACGAGACCGGCGTACGAGGCGCCTGCCCAGAGGAACAGCACCGCCGTCTTGAGATAGAGGCGCAACGCACCATGGTGAGAACGGCCCAGCTCGGCGAGACGGTCCTCTACGCGGGTTTGCAAGTCTTTCTGGAAGGTTCGTTCGCGGGAAAACTTGAGCCTGCTGGATTCAATCACTTCTTTCCTTTACCTCTTCCGTGATGGCTGGCGATGCCCTACACCGGCAGCGTCACCTCCAGCCCTCCCTTATGCCGATTCCGTGCCGTGATCCCTTCAGGAGGCGAGGAGCGGCAGGTCAACGGTGAAGAGAGAGCCCACTCCTTCGCCCAGGCTCTCGACCCGGATGGTGCCTCCGTGCAGCTCCACGAGGTGCCGGGTGATGGCGAGGCCAAGCCCAGCCCTTCCTGGCGTTCGTTCGGCCGGCCCTCGCCCTGGCGAAAGGGCTCGAAGATCTGGGGCAGGAGGGAGTCCGGGATGCCACGGCCGGTGTCCCGGACGGTGATGCGGGCCTGGCCTCCGAGGATATCGAGGCGCACGTCCACCCGGCCGTCCTCGGGGGTGAACTTGACCGCGTTCGAGAGCAGGTTGGAGACGATCTGCTGAAGGCGGCTGGAATCTCCCAACACCCGGGGCCTTCCCTCCAGGCCGGCTTCGATCCGGATCCCCTTGGCGGCGGCGGCGGGCTGAAGGGTCTCGATGGACCGTTCCACGATCGCGGGTAGCTCGCGGGCTGGAAGTCCAGCCGCAGGTTGCCTGCGACGATGCGCCCGATGTCCAACAGGTCGTCGATCAGCCGCGTCTGGGTCCGGGCGTTGCGCTCGATGGCCTCGATGGCGCGGGCCTGGGCGGCCGGATCGAGCCGGCCGGAGCTCAACAGGGTCACCCAGCCGAGCACGGCGTTCAGGGGATTGCGCAGCTCGTGGGAGACCATAGCGATGAACTGGTCCTTGGCACGGTTGGCCGCCTCGGCCTGAATGCGGGCTTCCTGCTCGCGGGCGAGCCGGACCCGTTCCTCTTCCATGCGCCGGTGCTGGATGGCGTAGCGGATCGAGCGGTCCAGCAGGGGCGGGGTGATCTGCCCCTTGATCAGGTAGTCCGCCGCTCCGGAGCACATGGCGGCCAGGTCGATCTCCTGGTCGCCTTGGCCGGTCAGGAGGATCAGAGGGGCTTTGCAGTGATGGTCGCGGGCTAGGCGCAGGAGCTCCAGCCCGTCGCGGGCACCCAGCCGGTAGTCGATGAGACAGACATCGAAGCCGCCGCGTGGGATGCGCTCCGCAGCCTCGTCGAAGGACTTCAGCCATTCGAGGACGAACCGGTTGGGATCGATCTCGGTCAGGAGGCTGCGGGTGAGGATGTAGTCATCCTCATCGTCCTCCACCAGGAGAGCTATGACGGGCTCCATGGCAGCCTGAAAAGCTTCCGGGCTCAGCTCGGAAGCTCGACGAACTCGATCCAGTAATGACCCAGGGTCTTCATCAGCTCGACCAAGCGTTCGAAGGTGACCGGCTTCGTGATGTAGGAGCTGGCCCCCGAGTCGTAGCTGCGGAAGATGTCCTCCTCCGCCTTGGAAGTCGTCATCACGACGATGGGGATGCGCCGCAGGTTGGGGTCGGCCTTGATGTCCTGCAAGGCTTCTCGGCCATCCTTCCGGGGCATGTTGAGGTCCAGCAGGACCAGACCCGGCCGGGGCGAGGTGGCGGGGTCGGCGTAGCGCCCCTCCTGCCGCAGGTATTCGAGAAGCTCCTCGCCGTCTTCTACGAAGCGGAGTTCGTTGAGCACACGGCTCTCTTCGAGCGCGTCCTTGACCAGGAGCCGGTCGTCCGCGTCGTCTTCGGCCATAAGAATCATGATAGGTCTGCCTGCTGTCATACCTTGCCCTCGCGCTGATAACAGGGAAGCTCGACGGTGAATTTCGCCCCCTGGCCGGGAGCACTGTCCGCCGTGATGGTCCCTCCGTGCCGTTCCACGATTCTACGACAAACAGCCAGCCCCATCCCGGTCCCCTCGTACTCGGTGCGGCCGTGCAATCGCTGAAAAGGCGTAAAGATGCGATCCAGGTACTTGGTGTCGAAACCGATGCCGTTGTCTTCCACCAAGAGTCTGATAACAGGCCGGTCGCCATCCGTCAGGGTGCTGCTGACCTGGACCACCGGCGGCACGTCCACCCGGTGGAACTTGAGCCCGTTGCCGATCAGGTTCTGAAGCAGTTGGCGCATCTGCAGAGGGTCGGCGTCAAGCGTGGGCAGGTTGCCGACCTCCACCCAGCCGCCGGTCTGCTGGACCCGCACCTCCAGATCGGAGAGAACCTCGTGGGCGATCTTGCCGAGGTCGACGGGGACGAAGGGCTGGGCCTTGGAAGTGACGCGGGAGAAGGTCAGCAGGTCGTTGATCAGGACGTGCATCCGTTTGGCGGCGGCCTGCATGCGCTCCAGGTAGTCCCGGCCCTCCGTGCTGAGGCTCTCGCCATACTTGGTCTTCAGGCGGTCGCCGAAGGCCTGGATCTTGCGCAGGGGCTCCTGGAGGTCATGCGAGGCCACGAAGGCGAAGTCCTGGAGCTCGCGGTTGCTGCGTTCCAGGTCCCCGGCGAACGCGCGCAGCTTCTCGTTGGCCTGGGCCAGCTCGGCCGTCCGTTCCTCGACCTTGACCTCCAGCAGGCCGTGGGCGGCCCGCAATTGCGCCTCCGCCCGCTCGCGCTCCCGGAAGCTCCGGTGGACGAGGAGGTAGAGGAGACAGAAGACGAGCACCAGCACGCTGTTGGAGACCGTGGTGGACAGCAGGGCGCTGCGGCCGCTCGTCCGGGACTCCAGCGAGCGCTGCCGGAGGAGCCGCTCCTCCTCGTCCTGCATGGTCCGGACGATCTGCCGGACCTGCCTCATCTCCGCCCGGCCCCGGCCGCTCTGAACGAAGGCCCGGGCGGCGTCGGCACCCTGCCTCCGGCGGGTTTCGATCCCCTGACGAAGAAAGGCGAGTCGCGATCTCACCCGCGCCTTGAGCTGGGGGATCCTCTCCTGCTGCCGGGGGTTGTCGGCGGTCAGGGTCTGCAGACGCTCCATATGCTCCCCGACAACGGCAATGGCGGCTTCGTAGGGCGCCAAGTAGCTCTCTTCGCCAACGATGACGTATCCCCGCTGCCCCGACTCGGCGTCGGTGACGGCGTTGAGCACTGTCGCCAACTCGCCCAGGACTTCATGGGTATGGGAGACCCAACGCTCGTTCTCGATGAGACGGAGCGTGGCCCGATAAGAGACTACCGCGTTGAGGATCAGGCCCGCCAGGACGGCGGCCAGGAGGATGAAGAGAGCTTTCTCGTTGAGCCGGGTCATGACGGGGATCTTACCCCGCAGCCGTTGTGCGATGGGCAATCCCAGACCTCCACCGGGGTGGCGTCAACGGCTCCCATCTCCTGGTATAGGATAAGGTTTCATTCGGGGACCAAGCGGATGACGAGACTCGAGGCGATCGAAGAGAAAATCCAGCAGCTCTCTCCGGCGGAGTTTACGGAGCTCCGGGACTGGATTCTTGAGAGGGACTGGGAGCAGTGGGACCAGCAGATCGAAGAGGACGCCGCTGCCGGGAAGCTCAATAAAATCTTCGAGAAGGCTCTTGCCGCCCATCAAGCGGGTGAGAGCAAGAAGATTTGAAGCACTTTGCCAGTCCTGAGTTCCGGGAGTTTCTTGCAGGCCTTCCTATCGAGATTCAGGAACTTGCACGCAAGAACTACGAGCTGCTCAAGGCGGATCCCCGCCATCCATCCCTGAGGTTGAAGAAGATCGGACCCTACTGGTCGGTCAGGGTCGGACGGAGTTATCGCGCTCTTGGCGTAGATGTTCCTGAAGGCATTCTGTGGGGCTGGATCGGGTCTCATGCCGATTATGACGAGCTCATAAGTTGACCTTGGCCGGCGACGGCGCACACCGGCAGCGTCACCACCACCTCCAGCCCCCCTTTCGACCGGTTCCGGGCCGTGATCCCTCCCCCGTGCTCCTCAGCGATCCTCCGTGCGATGGGCAATCCCAGACCCGTCCCGGTGTCGTGAGTGGAAAAATAGGGGTCGAAGATGCGCGGCAGTTGGTCCGGGGGGACGCCGGGGCCGGAGTCGAGGACGGCAATCTTTGCGAAGCCATTGTTCTGCTCGACCCGGACGACGACGCGGCCGCCTCCCGCGCTGGCGCGGAGGGCGTTTTCGATCAGGTTTCTGACAGCACGATGCAGGAGCTTGGCGTCGAAACGGGTCAGGATAGAGTCGGGCTCGGCGTCGAAATCGACCGTGACGCCGGGGGGCGGGGCCGCCCGGTAGCCTTCGACGAGGTCGGCCATGCTCTCCACGAGGTCGGCCGGCTTGGGGTCGATCCGCGGGATGGAGCTGTAGGCCGAGAACTCGGAGGCGATGGAGCGCAGCTCATCCACCTGGGTAAGGATGTTGTTGGTGCAGCGCTCGAAGACCCGGCCGAAGTGCTCGGGGTCGTGCTTGTAGACCTCCATCATGTGCTCGGCCGAGAGGCGGATGGGGGTGAGCGGGTTCTTGATCTCGTGGGCGATCATGCGGGCCATCTCGGCCCAGGCGAGGAGGCGCTGGCCCCGGAGCACCTCGGTGGCGTCCTCGACGACCAGGAGGGCCGAGGGCTCGCCCGATCCCGGCAGGGGCACCCAGATGAGAGCCCACTCCCGTTCCCCCTGGCCGTCCAGCCCGGGCAGCCGCACGGTGGTGCGGGCCATCTCGCCGTCCGCGGATTTCAGGAAGCTGGCGACCGGCTGCAGCCTTTCGGAGCGGCCCACGGCTTCCTCCACGCTCTCCCCCACCTCGGTCCCCAGCAACTCGGTCGCCACCCGGTTGTGCATCAGGACCCGGCGCTCGCGGTCCACGGAGACGACGCCCGAGGTGATGTTCTCCACCATGCGCTCGACGACCTGCTTTTCGCGCACGAGCCGCTCGCGGGCTTCGGCGATGCGGCAGGCCATCTCGTCGACCGCCGCCACGAGCGAGGCCAACTCCAGCTCCGTGGGGGCGAGGTCGAGGGACGGCGCGCCCGCGGCGATCCGGCGGGTGCCTTCGACGAGTTGCATCAGCGGCTGGGTGAAGTTGCGGGCGAGGCGCCGGCCCACGGCCACCAGCAGGGCGAACAGGGCCGCGGTCACCAGGAGCCCCTGTCGCCGGAGCTGGGCGAGCTGGCGGGCGGCCTCCTCCTGCTGGGCGAGCAGGGGCATGGAGAGGAAGAACCCCTCGCTGCCGGAGCCGCCGGACACCTGCAGGGGCGCGTAGATCTCCAGGTACGTGGTGTCGCCCACGCGGTTGGTGCGGGAGGAGAGGCCGTAGTCCAGAAGGTACAGGCGGCTGAAGATCTCGCCCGGGATGCGCTTGGGGAGCAGGCCCGCCGTGAACAGCTCGTGCCGGCTGGAGGCGTGGATGGCGCTCCCCCAGTAGAGGTTGACCTCGTGGCGGACGAGGCCGGAAAGCTTGATCAACAACCGGTCACCGAACACCGTGTTCACGTCGAAGCCCGGCGGGGCGTTCTCCAGGTTCTCGCCTAGGAGTTGCTGCACCGTGCTCAGGGCCGTCTCGCCCGCTGTCTCCTGGTCGCGGCGCAGCCGCTCTTCCATGGACCGGACGAGCACGAAGTAGAGCAGCACGAGGGGGACGAGGAGGAGCACGGTGTAGACGATCATTAAGCGCTTCGAGTAGGAGCGCACGGTGCGCCGCAGCAGGTCGCGGAAGGCGGCGCGGGGAAGGGCTAGGAGCAGGAGCGGCGGAGCGGCCAGGGCAAGGAGCGAGATCACGCCCAGGCTCCAGTTGCCGGTGCGCTCCAGGGCCTCGATGGGCTGCAGGAAGGGCAGGTACACCACCTCCCATCCCTGGACCGAGACGCGGGCCCAAGCCAGGGCGCGGCCGGAGGGAGTCCCCACCAGCGTGCCGCGGGTGTGGTCCCTGGTCGTTCGCAGGCTCTCCGGCAGAGGCGGCTCTTCTTCCCAGGGGGAGAGGGAGGCCCGGCCGTCGGGCGTGTAGAGG
>CAXTNS010000143.1:0-3687 GCA_964245465.1 uncultured Thermoanaerobaculia bacterium | reverse complement strand
GTAGAGGGCATAGAGGGCCGGCTGGGCAATTTCTCCCGTGAGGCCCGCCAAGGGGCCGCCCTTGAGCAGGCCCACGTCCACCTCGGAGAGCCGCCGCCAGTCGCGGAGCTCGAAGCCAGGGCGCGGCTGGAGCCAGTAGCGCACCCTCCCCCAGGGCCGGCCAGCGAAACGCAGGGGAGCGACGCCGGAGATCAGAAGATCCTCCCACAGCGGCAAGCGCAGGTCCTGCCAGCGGCGGGGGTCGGCATCGACCAGGCCCTCATCAGTAAGCGGCATGCCGAAGGAGAAGGAGGAGGGCGGACCGTCGCCGTCCGTCTGCACCACCAGCGCCGAGAGCGAGTGATGCCGGGCGAGGGGTGAGTCCTTCCACAGGGCGTAGGCCAGGTCCTGGCGGTCGAGACCGGCGGGCGAGCGCGGGACGACTCCTTCAAGGTCGAGGGCCTCGAAATGGTGGTGGATGTCCCGGGCCACCATCCCAATCTCCCGTCGCGTCGGAGGCGCGAGACGCGCCAGGAGGTCTTCTTTCACATGGCCACGCAGACGCCATCGGTAGGCCGTCTCCCAGGTGCCGCCGGCGGCGAACACCGCCATCAGGATCAGGGCCACCAGGGCGAGCCCCTCTCCCAGCCGCCGCTGGTCGGCGTAGGAGGCGGCCGCGGCCCCGCCGGCCACGAGCAGCGGCACGGCGGCGAACGGCTGATCGCAGAACGCCGCGCCCGCGAGGAGGAAGGCCACGGCGGCCCAGGCCATGCGGTCGAGGGGTATAGCTGCAGGGGCCGCGGGGCTCCCCTTGCGGCGGCCGGCAAGGCAGAGGACGCCGAACGCCGCACCGGTGAAGCCCAGCCGCAGGATGAACGCCTCCACGGAAACCAGGATGCTGCCGGCAAGGTCGAGCGGCCCCCAGAGCCGCTGGAAGCCCCAGGCGCCCAACAGGAGCATCAGGATAGCTCCCGCTCCCTTGAGCCAGACCGGAGCGCGACCCCCTTCGGACGAACGGGCCCAGATCCCGGCGGCCGCCACGGTCAGCCCGGCGAGCAGCACACCCAGGGAGCGCGGAGGCACGGCCAAGGCCGCTCCCAGGGCGGTCAAGCCACCCACGACGACGGGGCTCACGAGGCGGCGCGCAGGGCTGTTCTCGGGGAGAAGCGACCCGCCGCCCGGGAGGGTGACGCGAAGGAAGCGCAGCACGGCGATCGAGAGCAGGGCGAGGCCCACGACGGCCCAGGCGATGCGTTCGGCGGACGGCCAGCGGGAGGTCCGGCCGGCGGCGAGGTTCCACTCGACGGCCAGCGCCGGGGCTCCGTCGAGGGTCACCACGGCCGCTCCGGGCACGGCCTGCGTCGGGCCGTTCATCACCGACCAGCGAACCCGATCGCGCTCGTCGCCCGAAAGGTGATCCTTCCAAAACGGCGGCGCATCCGCCGGGAAGCTCACCCCGGCGACCACCCGCCAGGGGCGGCGCGACGCGTCGAGCGGGTGGATGGCGAGCAGCGTCACGGCGCTGAAGCTCGCCCGGTAGGCGATGCCCTCACGGGGGAGGTCCTGCGTCAGCTCGTGGAGCAAGCCCTCTCCGGCCCAGGCCACCGGCCCGCTGTCCGGGTCGAGGAGCAGCAGAGCACGGCGTCCCACGCCCCTGCCGGCCTCGATCTCGGCCAGCCGGCTGAAGGCGGCGAGTCTCGCCTCTTCGCGCAGGTCCCGCAGAACCTGGGAGTAGGCGCTCCGGATTTCCCGGACCCATTCCGCCTGGGAGCCGCGCTCGGCCTGACCCGAGGCCCAGTCGGTCGCGAGCACGGCCACGGCAATAGCGAGAATGGGACCGGCGATGCGCCGCTCGCGGGACCGGCGGATGGCGAGCCAGGCGAGGGAGAGGACGAGCAGGGCGGCGGCGGACCACGGTGCCGGCAGCGCCGGAGCGGCCACCAGGCCGCCCACGAGCACGGCTTCCAGAAGCGTCAGCCGCGCCGGCTCCCGGGCAGGGACGCGCCAGGCGCCGGCAAGGTCTCCCGGCATTTGGCCCGGCCCTGGGGAAGGTGAGCTCACTTTGCCAGCATCGGCAGGTCCACACCGCGCTCCCGGGCGCAGTCGATCGCCTCGGAGTAGCCGGCGTCGGCGTGACGCGCGACTCCCATCCCGGGATCGCCGGTGAGGACCCGCTCCAGCCTCCGGGCGGCCGCCTCGGTGCCGTCGGCCACGATCACCATGCCGGCATGGAGCGAGTAGCCGATGCCCACGCCGCCGCCGTGGTGGACCGAGACCCAGGTGGCACCGTTGACCGCGTTGATCATCGCGTTGAGGATGGGCCAGTCGGCAATGGCGTCCGAGCCGTCGCGCATGCCTTCCGTCTCGCGGTTGGGTGACGCCACGGAGCCGCAGTCCAGATGGTCGCGGCCGATCACGATGGGCGCCTTGACCCGGCCCGAGGCCACCAGCTCGTTGAACACCCGTCCGGCCTTGGCCCGTTCGCCATAGCCGAGCCAGCAGATGCGCGCCGGAAGCCCCTGGAAGGCCACGCGCTCGCGGGCCATGCGGATCCAGCGCGCCAGCGCCTCGTCCTCGGGGAACGTCTCCAGGATAGCCTCGTCCGTGACCGCCAGGTCCTCCGGATCGCCCGAGAGCACGGCCCAGCGGAAGGGGCCCTTGCCCTCGCAGAAGAGCGGCCGGATGAAGAGCGGCACGAAGCCGCCGATGTCGAACGCCCGCGCCTCCCCCGCTT
Source organism: uncultured Thermoanaerobaculia bacterium (assembly GCA_964245465.1). Classification (GTDB taxonomy): domain Bacteria; phylum Acidobacteriota; class Thermoanaerobaculia; order Multivoradales; family UBA5704; genus DATARR01. Next base: position 974 of record CAXTNS010000143.1, on the reverse strand, counting down.
CCAGCGCTTGGCCGCGCAGATTGTTGCCGTAGTCGAACGTGACGGCCCCTCGCTCCTGGAGGGCAAGCATGGCGCGGACGTGAGCGGCCATGGAGGCCATGGAACGGGCCACGTACTCCCGCGGGTCGCCGCGCCGCAGCCGCAGCGCCTCCTCGAAAGACAGGCCGTGGGGCACGTAGCCCTGCAGGGCGTCATGGGCCGAGGTCTGGTCGGTCAGCACGTCGGGCACGAGGCCGGTCGCCACCAGGTGATCCAAAAGATCGACGGCATTGGCCTCGACGGCGATCGAAACCGCCTCACGCCGGTCGCGCGCCGCGAGCGCCTGCTCCACTGCGGCCGGGATGTCCGGGGCTACCCGGTCCAGGTACCGCGTGGCGAGCCGCCGCTCGATCCGCGTCCGGTCCATCTCGGCCACCAAGCAGACTCCTTCATTCATGGTGACGGCAAGCGGCTGAGCCCCGCCCATGCCACCCAGGCCCGCCGTGACCGTGAGCCGGCCCGCGAGCGTGCCGCCGAAGCGCTGGCGGGCGCATTCCGCGAGAGTCTCGTAGGTGCCCTGGAGGATGCCCTGGGTGCCGATGTAGATCCACGAGCCGGCGGTCATCTGGCCGTACATGGTGAGCCCGAGTCCCTCCAGGCGCCGGAACTCGTCCGCCGTGGCCCAGTGGGGCACGAGCATCGAATTGGCGATGAGCACCCGAGGGGCGTCCGCGTGGCTGCGGAACACGGCCACCGGCTTGCCGGACTGGACCAGGAGCGTCTCCTCGTCGCCCAGCCGCTTCAGGGTCTCCACGATCGCCTCGAAGCACTCCCAGTTGCGCGCCGCCTTGCCCGAGCCGCCATAGACTACCAGCTCTTCCGGCCGCTCGGCGACCTCGGGGTCCAGGTTGTTCATGAGCATCCGCAGGGCGGCTTCCTGCTGCCATCCGCGGCAGGAGATCTCCGTGCCGCGAGCGGCGCGCACGGTATGGGGA
>CAXTNS010000142.1:10403-12108 GCA_964245465.1 uncultured Thermoanaerobaculia bacterium | reverse complement strand
CAGCTTGACCAGCGTGTCGCAGGCGTCGGCATAGGCGGGCGGCAGGCCGGACTGGCCTCCGAGGGGTTTGCCGATGACGTTCTCGTAGACGTTGCCGGAGGGATCGCTCGCCATGCGAGGGCTTATATCATGGGGTATTACCCGATCAGGCCCTCGGCCCGGGCAAGCTGGGCGGCAACGCGGATCATCTGCCGGAACAAATAGGGGTGGAAGGGATTTTGGAGTCCCTGTTCGCGCTGGAGGACTTGGACGGACCGTTTCAGTTTGCGCGTCAACGATCGCAGAACCGCGAAAGGGAGGGCTCCGGTAGGAGTGCCAAACGCGAAACAGTCGAGCAAGCAGCGGAGAACCCCGTCCTGAGTGCCGTCATGGATATGAGGATCATGACCGTTGAGGTCGCTCAGGCTGGCTTGTAGACGAAAATCCTTGGCCTCAAATATGAAGAACTGATGAGGCTGCCTTCGGGTCAAGGCGTATGCGATACCCAGCTCGAAAGGCATGTTGAACCGTGGCACACGGAGGGGTCCAGAAAGGGTCACGCGGCTGAGGTCGTGGATGGAGGCCCCGCAGCTTTCAATGAGGGTATAGATGCGATCCAGACGATTCTGCCCTCCGCTGGGGACCTCAAGTACGCAGTGCGGCTCGTAACCGAGAGCCGTCAGCCCACCAATGAGAGCCGTGAAGAGGCTTGAATACCTGGCATCAAAAGGTATGTTGAGGAAGACGTTCTGCGCGATGGTGGAGGAAGGAGCAGACACGGAAGGAGCCTGAAAGGGGCTTCAGCTCTGCTTGGACTTCTTCACGGTCTTCCGGGGTGCTGTCGCAGACTTCTTCCCAATGTACCCCAATTCGGTAAGAACCTTATCCACAAGGGCCTTGTCCTCCTCCGTGACTCCTACGCCAGCACTGATCTGCTCGGCCGTCAAAGGAGGAGCAAAGTACTTCTTGGTTGCTTTGGCCATGATCGCCATGTCCTGAGTATAGCATCTCTCCCGAGAAAATCACTCCAGAACCGGGAACTCTCTCCGGGAGCGACGCTGGGCGTCCGTCCATCCCAGTGTACAAGGAGGCGGCGGGAAATAGTGACCCGGGGGTGACCGCGTTGGATAGAATGTGGCCGCGCCGTCACCCTTCCGTTGCGGGAAGGTGACCCGTTCAACCTCGATCCAAGGAGAGTCCCCTGATGAAGCCTCCCGAGACCATCCGGCTGACCCCGGGCAAGCGGGTGCTGTTCCTGACCAAGGACCCGGACCTGATTCGCCGCCAGTTGAGGGGAGAGCTGGACCTCCGCATGGAGGATCTCCGGGTCGAGGACCTGCTCGACGACATCAACACCGACGCCATGACCCCGGCCTGGGTCTGCTTCAGCCACCGGCCGGAGGACATCGCCCGCGACGCCTACGCCGGCCTGATCGTGGACGGCAAGCGCCTGTTCGAGCGCGACGCCCTCATCAACGGCAACTTCGAGGTCATCGTCTCCGGTTACCGCAAGGGCGTGGGCAGCTCGCGCGAGACGGCCGTGCAGGCGGAGAAGTGGTCGGGCATCCGCATCGCCATCGCCGCCTCGTTCGCCCCCATCCACGCCCGCAACAACATCAGCCAGGGCGTGCTGATGGGCGATCACGAAGCGCTGCGTCGCCTCCAGGCGGGGGAAGGGATCCCGCTGGCGGAGTTCTGCGAGGGGTGGGACCCCATCACCCAACTC
>CAXTNS010000142.1:4974-10393 GCA_964245465.1 uncultured Thermoanaerobaculia bacterium | reverse complement strand
CCCCTTCTCCAAGACCCTGGAGGCCGGCGAGGTCGAGCTGCCGAAGCCGGACACCGGCCCGCGGCCCATGACCATGGCCGAGAAGATCCTCGCCCGCCACATGCTGGGCGAGGGGCCCCACTACGTGAAGCCCGGCGACGCCGTGGTGGTCAACGTGGACGGCGGCTACACCCACGAGTTCACCACCGCGCAGGTCCACTATTTCCTCCAACAGGAATACGGGGAGGACTACAAGGTCAAGAACCCCGGCAAGTTCGCCGTCTTCGAGGACCATCTCATCTACGCCGACGAGGTGCCGAAGATGCGCGCCTTCGTCGACAAGATCGAGACCCTGCGCGAGCTCCAGCGGGAGTTCCAGCGCCACACGGGCGTGCGCGACTACTCGGCCAAAGACCGGATTTCGCCCGGCATCTGCCACGAGGTGGCCCGCGAGCAGTTCATCGATCCCGGCGACTTCATCCAGGCCACGGACAGCCACACCTGCATGGGCGGCGTCAACAACGCCCTCACCTGGGGCGTGGGCGCGACCGAGTACGCGGACCTGGTCCACCAGGGGTTCACCCAGGTGGAAGTCCCCGAGTCCATCCGCTTCGAGCTGACGGGCAAGCTCCCGCCGGGCGTCACGGCCAAGGACCTGATGCTCTATATCCTCCTGAACCACGCCCGGCCGCAGCTCACGCTCGACCGGGTGATGGAGTTCGCCGGCCCAGGCGTCGCAACGCTTTCCATGGACGAGCGGGCCACGCTGACCAACATGGCGACCGAGTGCGCGGCCAAGACCGCCATCGTGATCGCCGACGACGAGACCTGGCGCTGGCTCGCCGAGTGGCGGCCGGGGATCGACGTCGAGCGGCTGAAGGCGCGAGCCGTGGCACCGGACCCGGGCGCGGAGTACGCGGGCGGAGTCCACACGATCGATCTCTCTACGATGCGGCCCATGGTGGCCCACCCGGGCGATCCGGACCGGGGCATCCCCTCCGACCCCACGAACGGCGCCTGGATCGACGAGATCGGCGAGGTGCCCATCGACATCGCCTACGGCGGGAGCTGCACGGCGGGCAAGATCGACGACCTGATCTTCTACCACCAGGTGGTCAAGGAGGCGGTGGACGCCGGGCTCACGGTGGCGCCGGGCGTCCGCTTCATGATCCAGTGCGGCTCGCAGGCGGTGGAGAAGTTCGTGTGGGACAACGGCCTCGCGGACACCTTCCTCAAGGCGGGCGTGCAGCTCATCCACCCCGGCTGCGGCGCCTGCATCGGCTGCGGCCCGGGCGTGTCGGAGACGGAAGGCGAGGTCACCGTCAGCGCCATCAACCGCAACTACAAGGGCCGCTCCGGCCCCGGCAAGCTCTGGCTCGCCTCGCCCCTCACCGTGGCGGCCTCCGCCTTCACCGGTAAGATCACGGCGTACACGCCGGGGATGTTTGCGCGGATGGCGGCGGAGCGGCCGGTGATGGTGTAGGGAACGCGAAGGGATAGAAGACAGAAAGAGTCAGCTTAGACGCTTCCTCGTTCTACGACCCACTATTGTTGTTGGGAAAACTCAAGCCGAAGCCATCACAGAGGGTTCCTCTCCATCACCCCGCCGCCGTGCCGAGCTCCAGCCGGTCCGCTGCGATGGCGGTGCGGCGGCGGGCCCAGAAGGCCACTGGGAAGCGCAGCAGGAAAAAGACCGCCGCTCCAGTCAGGGCACCGCGGACTCCCCAGAGACCGAAGACGTACACCAGCCCTGTGAACAGGCCGCTGACGGTGCTTCCCACCAGGGTGAGGGCCGCGCGAGCCCCTGCGGCTCCCCCCTCGGCGCGTAGCCGGGAGAAGGGGAAGTCAGGGAAGAGGCCTTTGCCCATGAAGACGAGGAGGTCACCCAGGGCGAGCAACTCCGCGGCCGTGGCGAGGAGGGCCGGGAGGGCGGTCCCGGAGCGGATCTGGGCCAGGACGGCGGCGGCGAAGAGCGGCAGGAGCTGGAAGGCGCGCACCATCGACAGGCTCGACAGGGAGAAGCGGGTGCGGTCGATGGGGGAGGTCAGGATCCACCACAGGCTCTCGGGGCGCGAGCTGCGGGTGAGGACGTCGGCCGAGAGCACCAGGAACCAGCCGTAGAAGAAGACGGACATGAGCGGCCCCTTGGAGGAGCCGGGGGTGTCCGGGAAGTAGAAGAGGAGGAAGAAGGCCCCCATCAGGGGGATCAGGAGGAACTCGGAGCGGACGCGCCAATCCGAGCGCAGTTGGACCCGCAGCAGGGCGAAGAGGCGGGACCACTCGCTACGGTGGATCTTCTGGCGTCCAGGTGCCTTCCGCCGGGCCGGGGCTGCCGTTTGCGCCGTTGCCGGCTCCAGGAGGCGCTCCGTCAATCCTGATCCCAGCCAGCGGACGGTGCCGCCCAAGAGGAGGCCCACGGTGGCAGTAGCCAGGCCCAGCCGCACCAGCGCCGGTGCCGAAAAGCCCGTCGCGAGCATCTCCAGCGGCGCGGCGAACCAGAACGACGGCAGGAACCAGGGGAGGGGACCGATGTCGACCGGCTGGCTCACCGTCAGCCTTTCGAACAGGCGCTGGCCGCCGACCACGAGGAGATAGCCGATCTGGAACGCACCCTGGATCCAGGGGAGCATCCGCTCCATGAGCTTCCGGCCGCCGATCTTGAGCAGGGCGGCGGCGAGGAGCAGCCCGAAGGCCACGGTCGCCACGCTCGCCGCCGCGGCACCGAGGAAGAAGAGGAGCGATCCCCAGGGGGTGCGCAGCACGAAACCCGCGGCGGTCCCCGGCAGGATGAAGAGGAAGGCGGCGAGGATCGAGAGGGTGCGGCCGATGGCGGCGATCTTGGCCAGCACGAAGGTGCGGTCGTCATGGGGATGCGCGGCCAGCACCAGGACCTCGCGGGGGTTCACCAGTACGTCGAAGTTGTCGGTGATGACCACCAGCAGCAGGAAGGCGCAGCCGAGAGTGAGGGCGAGAGCGCTCCCCAGGAAGGTGTTCTTCGCCATGGCGAAGAACAGCGCCCCCATGATGCCGTAGACGGCCGCGTAGAAGCTGAGCAGGACGAAAGGCGACATGCCGGAGAAAAATCCCCGGCCGCGGCGGGACTGGACGACGCGGACGCTACGCTTGAGGAGCAGCTTCTGGGTGCGATAGAGAGGATGGAAGACGGCCGGGTCGGCTCCCAGGAGGCGGATCAGAGAATCGGAGGCGCTCACGGAGGCGTTGCCATCCCGGGGGTGGCCGTGATCTTCAGGAACAGCCGGGCGAGCGACTCCTCGCCGCTCGCTTCGACCATCTCACGGGGCGCTCCGAGGGCCACCAGGATCCCCTGGTGGATGATGGCCACGCGGTGGCAGACTTTCTCGACGACCTCCAGGATGTGGGAGGAGTAGACCACGGCCCCGCCCTGGGAGGCCCGCTCCCCGATCAGGTCCTTCAGGAACTCCTGAGCCGGCACGTCGAGCCCGTCGAGCGGCTCGTCGAGGAGGAGCACCTGGGGATCGTGCTGGAGGGCCGCGATGAGCAGCAGCTTCTGCTTCATCCCCTTGGAATACTCGCCCATGGCCCGGCCGAGGTCGTTGCCCAGGGAGAAAGCCTCCACAAGGGGAGCCCGGCGGCGGGCGGCTTCCTCCGCGGGGACCTGATGGAGGTCGCGGACCAGATCGAGGAATTCCTCGCCGGAGAGCACCTCGTAGAGGTCCGCCCCTTCGGGAACGTAGCCGACGGTCCTGCGGATCTCGTTAGGCTCGGCCAGCAGGTCGTGCCCGGCGATGAGGGCCGTGCCCCCGCTGGGCCGCAGCAGGGTGGCGAGCATCTTCATGGTGGTGGACTTGCCGGCGCCGTTGGGCCCGAGCAGGCCGAAGACCTCGCCCGCGGGGATGTCGAGGGAGATGCCGCGCACGGCGGGCCGGTCGCCGTAGTTGCGGGAGAGGTTCTGGAGTTGGATCAGGGGGGCCATGGGTCAGACGCTCCCTTGCTCGACGACCCACTCAACAGGCTGTCCAGTGATCTCGGCGATCATGTCGTAGTCATGGTCGTAGTGAAGAACCGTCAACCCGGCCTCTTCTGCTACTGCCGCTATGATTAGATCGGGAATCGGGATTCTGTGGCGTCCGCTCCTGGCGAGCTCACTCTGGATGAAAATCGCCCGCTTCATGGCCGATGGTGTTGTCAGGATCGATTCGTAGGCAAGCGCTCGGCGCTGACGAATCCTTTGGTAATCTTCGTGGTTCCGGGCGCTGAAGAGGACTTCCAAGTCAATGATGTCGCAGGTCGCGGCCTCGCCAGCCTCGATAATTGGGGCCAAGCGTGTCCGGACCGGCTCCAGCGGCATTCGCGCCAGAGCGCTCTTGTCGATGAGATAGCGGGCTTTCACGTCCGCCAGGTTCGGCTCATGATCTCGTCATCCGCCAAGTCCATCCCCTGCATTGTCGAGAGCGCTTCCACCTCTTCTCGTCTCGCTTCTACTTGAAGGACTTCGCGGAAGGCCGCTTCAATGGTGTCTTTGATTGTCGAGGTTGCGAGGACCCGCTGAACGGCCGCCAGAAGCTCCTCATTAATTTCGACGCTGGTCTTCCTGATGCTCATCTCACCTCCAACTGCTGCTTAGGAGGATATCATGCTGGATCTTTCAAGGATGTAATTGCTTCTTCCTAGTGGATATCTTCTCTTACTCTTACTGCCAGCGCTCGCCCCGCTGCCTCATGCCCGGCGGCGTTCCAGTGGCCGTCCCGGGCGAAGCGAAGGCGTTTCCAGTCGGTTCCAGGAACGAGATCGTCGGCGGCCAGGTAGGGGATTCCCAGCTTCTGGAGCCGTTTCTGGACGGCCATGCGGTCGCGCCGGAAATCCTCTCCTCGATCGTCGATGAGCACGGCGAGGAAGCGGGCGCCCATCCCTTCGGCGAAGCGGCGGGCCTGATCGAGATCCTGGACGGTCGGCTCGTAGTCCTCAGGAGAGGGATGGTCCGGCTGGGGTCGTCGGGTCAGGGACCGGACACCTCCCACGAGAGCGGGAAGGGCGAGGCGCATCACGACGGAGTAGCGCTTGGCCCGGGCCGTGGCGGGACCGAGGACGGGCAGGCGCGTGTCCTTCAGATAGAGGTTGCCGTCCAGCAGGACGAGCCGGTCGGCGTAGCCTTGGGCCACGATGTAGCCGTCCTTGTAGAGGAAGGGGGTGGCGCAACGCTGGCGGTCCCATTGGGGGGAGAGGGTCATGATCACCAGGTCCGGACGCAGCTTCGGAGCCAACCGGCGCAAGCGGACGAGCATCTGCCGGCTGCTGTAGCCGGGCACACCGCCGTTGTAGACGCGCAGGCCTGCCGTCTTCTCCAGCACGGCCGAGTAGGAGCGGTCCGCCGGCACGCCCTCCCCGACCGTCATCGAATCCCCAATGGCCAGGACGCACGGATGGGGAGGCGCCGGATGGGGGTGGTCGCGGAGGCCAC
>CAXTNS010000142.1:0-4964 GCA_964245465.1 uncultured Thermoanaerobaculia bacterium | reverse complement strand
GGAAGAGGAAGCGCGGGTGGTTTCCTCCCGCGAACCAGGCCGATCCCCGGCCCGCGGCCCCGATGCCCAGAATGCGGAGCGCGGACTCGGCCAAGAGCAGCGTGAGGAGGATTGAGACGGCGGAGAGGGCAAGCTTTTTCTTCATGGCACCGTTCCGGCGATCGGTTGCAGATGGAAAGCGAAGCCGTTTCCGTCCGGTGCGTCCAACTCGATCTGGTAGAGATAGACCGGGTCCCGCGTCCACCACATTCGATGCACGGCGCGGGGACGCGGGAAGTGGAAGACGCTTACTGTCTCACCGCGCACCAGCCGGACACCGTCGATAGGCGCCGGGCTGCCGAGGAGGATCTGAGCGCGGCCCAAGCCCGTCATCCTAAGGAGCTGGGAGCCGTCCCCCTCGGAGCGGACGTTCGTCGTCAGCGGCTTGACCCAGAGCGTGCCGTGGACGAAGTCGTCGCGGCCGGAAGGCTTCAAGTGCGATTGGGTCGTCTCGTAGGGGAGGACCCGCCGGGCGAAGTCCGAGACGTAGCGGTAGCCACCCTCCTGATCCAGAAAGTAGGCCCGCGGGTGAGTCCACAGGGGCCAGAGGAACGGCGCGGCGAGAGCTGTCGCGAGCATGGCCCCCCCCCAGGACGCCGCCCGGGCGGGCCGGGCGGCCGCGAACCAGAGGGCCGGATAAAGAGGCAGGAAGTAGCGGTTCGCGATGGCGCCGCCCCCGCCGTAGAAGTTGAACGGCCGGGTGAGCAGGAAGCAGGCGATCCCGAGGGCGGCGGCCACGATCAACATCCCTCGGCCCTCGCCCTTGCGGAAGCCGGCGATCCCCAAGAGGAGAGGGAGGAAGTAGGGGAGGATCCCCACGTGCCGTCCCACCAGGGAGTAGAGGGCGTTCCAGGCTGATTGACGGGCGTCGAACTCGTCCGCGGCCCGCCAGGTGCGGCTGCCGCGGGCGGCGATCTGCTCCTTCCAACTCCCGGCGGGCAGCTCGACCTCGGGAAAGCCGGTCGAGGAATCGAAGCTCTGGCGCTCGCCGCCGTAGGGGGTCCAGGAGTCCCCTTCCGCGAGATTGGCGAAGGAGGAGACCGCCAGCAGGAGACCGGAGACCAGGACGAGGGCGGAAAGGCCCAGCTTCCTCTGCGAACGCGGTACGGCCAGGGCGGCTGGGATCAGCAGCACCCCGTAGAAGGGGCGCGAGGCCGTCACCAGATAGAGCAGGGCGCCCACGGCCAGCCAGCGCAGGAGAGCCCGGCGCCGGGGCTCGTCCGGATCGGCGCCATAGGTGAGGGCCAGGGCCAGGGCCGAGAGCGACATCAGGAAGAGGTCGGAGTGCGCCCAGAAGACATAGGCGAAGGAGACCGAGGCGAAGATCCAGACGGCGACCCCAAGGGGAGCCGCCGGGCCGAGGCGCCGCTCCAGAGTCCGCGCCGCCACCGTGGCAGCCAAGGCGAGGAGCAGGGCGTTGGCGATGGCGGCGCCGCGGGTGGGGGAGAGGCGGAGGAACGGAGCGATCCAGGCGGCGTAGGAGGCGGGCTTGCCGTAGGTGAGGGTCTGGCCGCCGTCACCGCTCCGGAGGATCAGCCCCTCGGGCCTGGCGCCCCACTGCTCGACGAAGCGGTCGAAGTCCCGCCGCGAGTAACGGAGGTCCTGGTCCCAGGCGAGGCTCTGGGCCTGCAAGAGGTACGTGGCCTCGTCGCCGACCAGCCCCGGCCAGCTCCGCCGATCGAGCGTAAGGGCCCCCCCCAGGGCCGCCGCCAGGAGCAGGCCCAGCACGGCCCAACTCGCGAATCGCTGCATGGCGGGGGATTATACGTACCGGTACAACGGTCCATTGCACCTGTGCAGCGGTTCATTGCAAGGATGCAACGGCTTGGCGCCACCCGCGCCGGCCCGTCGCAGGCGTGCAACGCTCCATTGCCACGTGGCAGCGGTCCAGCGTACCTGTGCAAGGGTCCGTTGCACAGGTACAACGGTCTGTCGCCGTCCGCGCCAGCCTGTTGTACACGTGCAATGCTCCGTTGCCACGCTGCAACGGCTTGGCGCCGTCCGCGTCGGCTCGTTGTACTCTTGCAATGTATCGTTGCCACGTTGCAGTGGTCCGTTTTACCTGTGCAGGGGCTGGAGGGCTCCCTGCTACAATACCGCCCGATGAGCAGCCAGCCGATCCCCATCCGCCCTCCCATGGAGCCCGTGCCCGAGCCCTCGGAGCTGGACGTCTCCGTGATCGTGCCGGTCAAGGACGAAGCGGAATCGGTGGCGGAGCTAGTGACGCGGGTGGCCGCCGTGCTGGAGCGGCTGGGCAAGACGTTCGAGATCATCTTCGTGGACGACGGCTCCCGCGACGGCACGCCGGCGCGGGTCCGCGAGGCGCGGGAGCGCGATCCACGAGTCAAGCTGGTGCGGCTGCGGCGCAACTTCGGCAAGGCCGCCGCCCTCTCGGCCGGGTTCGACCACTCGATCGGCCGCGTCATCGTCACGATCGACGGCGACCTGCAGGACGATCCGGACGAGATCCCCCGGTTCCTGGCCACCCTGGAGGAGCAGGACCTGGATCTCGTTTCCGGCTGGAAGCGGCGGCGCCAGGACCCGGTGAGCAAGACGCTCCCCTCGCGCCTGTTCAACTGGGTCACCCGGCTGCTGGCCCAGGTGGACCTGCACGACTTCAACTGCGGCTTCAAGGCCTATCGCCGGGAGGTGCTGGCGGAGATCGCGGTCTATGGCGAGCTTCACCGCTACATCCCCGTGCTGGCGAGCCGCCGGGGGTTCTCGGTGGGCGAGATCCAGGTGGCCCACCACCCGCGCCGGCACGGCGTCAGCAAGTACGGCTGGGACCGCCTGTACAAGGGGCTGCTCGACCTCATCACGGTCCTCTTCATCACGCGCTACACGCGGCGGCCGCTCCACCTGTTCGGCGCCATCGGTCTGGTGTTCCTCTCCGTGGGCTTCTCGATCGACGCCTACCTCGCCCTTCGCTGGTTCGGTGGCGAGGACCTGTCGAACCGGCCGCTGCTGCTCCTGGGCATCCTCCTCATGGTGCTCGGCTTCCAGATGCTGGCCACGGGGCTGATCGGCGAGATGATCACCTTCAAGAACTTCCGCCGGCGCGACAGCTACTCGATCAAAGAATGGCTGGAGTGAAGGCCGCGCCGGGCCTCGACCTCCTTTTCCTCACCCAGACCTATCCCCGCTTCGAGGGCGACACCGCCGGGCCGTTCATCCGCGACCTGGCCCGGGGGCTGGCGCGGGGTGGCGACCGGGTGACCGTGCTGGCGCCCCACGCCGAGGAGGTGGCGCCGGGCTGGGATGACGGCGGGGTCGAGGTGGTGACCTTCCGCTACGCGCCCGAGCGGCACGAGGTCCTGGGCTATGGCCGGTCCCTGGAGGCGGATGAGAAGGTGAAGGGCAAGGCCGCTCTGGCCGCGCCGCTCTACGCTCTGGGCGCCCGCCAAGCGGTCCGGCGGCAGCTCCGGCGGCGGCGCTTCGATCTCGTCCACGCTCACTGGATCGTGCCCAACGGGGTCGTAGCCGCGACCGTCTGCGGGGGTGGGAAGGTACCTCTCGCGATCGGCCTCCATGGCAGCGACGTGTTCCTGGCCGAGAAGAGCGGAGTCCGCGCCTTCGCCCGCTGGGCGCTCCGGCGGTCGCGCCTCCTCACCGGCTGCTCGCCCGAGCTGGTGGAGCGCGTCCGGGTCTTGGGGTTTCCGGCGGAGCGCTCGCGGGTCATTCCCTATGGGGTAGACACCTCGGCGTTCTCCCCGGTGCCCGACCGGCGGGGGCTCTGGCGGCAGCGCCTGGGCATCCCCAAGGACGCTCCCCTCCTCCTGGGAGTGGGGAGGATGGCGACCAAGAAGGGGTTCCAGGTGCTGATCGAGATCCTGCCGGCGCTGCTCGGCGAGCACCCGGACCTGCGGGTGGTGCTCGCGGGCGGCGGCGACCTCCTCGACGGGTTCCGCGCGGCGGCCCGGCCGTGGGCGGACCGGGTGTTCTTCCCCGGGGCGGTGCTGCGGGACACCCTGCCGGATCTCTACCGGGCGGCCGACCTCTTCACGCTGCCGGCCGTGCACGACGTCAAGGGGAACGTGGACGGCCTGCCCAACGTCATCCTGGAGGCCATGGCGAGCGGGCTGCCGGTGGTGGCCTCCGGGATCTCGGGCATCCCCCTGGCCGTAGAGGATGGCGGGACGGGGCTGCTGGTGCCGGAGAAGGACCCCGAGGCGCTTCTGGGAGCCCTGCAGCGCCTGCTCGACGGCCCGGCCGCGGCGCAGGCGATGGGGGAGCGGGGACGGCGCAAGGCCGAGACCGAGCTGACCTGGGACGTGGTGGCGGCGCGCTACCGGGAGGGGTATGAGGCGGCTCTCACGCCCGGTTTTCCTCCCTTGCCCGTGCCGGTTTGATCCCCTATACTTCAGCCACTTCTTCAGCCTCAGGGCTGCCCATAAAAACGACCCTCAAGCGCGCGACCATGGCCAAGAAAACTCTCCGCCCCGGCATCACCAAGGCCGATCTCGTCGACGTGGTCTACGACCGTCACGGCGGTCTGACCAAGGACGAGGCGGCCGAGATCGTGGACGTCATCTTCCGGACCGTGAAGGTGTCGCTGGCCGATGGACGGCCGGTCCGGATCAAGAACTTCGGCACCTTCGAGGTCACCCGCCGGCCCGGCCGGGTCGGGGTGAACCCGGTGAGCGGCGAGCGGATGTTCATCCGGCCGCACAAGGGGCTGAGCTTCAAGCCGGCGCGGCGCCTGCGCGACGTCATGGTGCGACCCGAGTAACGCAGGATGGCGGTGAAGGCCCGGGTCCAGAAGCGGCTCTACTACAAGATCGGCGAGGCCTGCAAAGCCCTCGGGATTCAGCCCTACGTGCTGCGCTACTGGGAGACCGAGTTCCCAGCTCTCTCTCCCAGCAAGAGCCGCTCCGGCCAGCGCGTCTACAGTGAGAAGGAGCTGGAGATCATCCGGCGGATCAAGG
>CAXTNS010000141.1:4821-12186 GCA_964245465.1 uncultured Thermoanaerobaculia bacterium | reverse complement strand
GGCGAGATCCTGCTGACCAGCATCGACCGCGACGGCACCCAGGGCGGCTACGACCTGGAGCTGATCGCCGAGGTGACGGACGCCGTGCCCGTGCCCGTGATCGCCTCGGGCGGCGCGGGCGAGCCCGGGCACCTCGCCGACGCCCTCGCGGCCGGCGCCGGCGCCGTGCTCGCGGCCGCGATCTTCCATCAGGGGACCTACACGGTGGGAGACGTCAAACGGGTGCTCGCCGGGGCCGGGTTCCCAGTCCGGGAGGAGGAAGGATGAACGTGGATGAGCTCCGCTTCGACGGCCGCGGCCTGATCCCCGTCGTCGTCCAGGACGTGGGGAGCGGCGCCGTGCTGATGCTCGCCTACGCGGACCGCGAGGCCGTCGAGCTCACGCTGGAGACGGGGCAGGCCCACTTCTGGAGCCGCTCCCGGCAGGCCCTGTGGCGTAAGGGCGAGACCTCCGGCAACACCCTCGCGGTGGTCGAGGTCACGCCCGACTGCGACGGCGACGCCCTGCTCGTGCGGGCGCGGCCGGCCGGACCCACCTGCCACCGCGGCACGCGGAGCTGCTTCGAGCCCAACGCGGCCGGGCTGGAGCTTGGATGGCTGGCGGCCGTGCTCAAAGCGCGACGCGGAGCCGATCCCGAAACGAGCTACACCGCGCGTCTCCTGGAAATGGAGATCGAGCGGATCGCCCAGAAGGTGGGGGAGGAGGGAGTGGAGACGGCCATCGCGGCGGTTTCCGCCTCTGCCCATGGTGGGGATGAGCGCCGGAAGGCCCTGGTGGGCGAGGGTGCGGACCTGCTCTATCACCTCCTCGTCCTCCTGGAGGCTAGTGGCGTCGATCCCTTGGAAATCGGAAATGAATTAAGTCGGCGCCACGGTTTGGCCCGGTCGGAGCACTAGTAGTGCGAAGCTCTATTTCTTTTGCTTGTTTGGAGGTCATTTGATGGCTGAGGGGGGATCGCGCCGGCCGCGCCGGGCCGTGCCGCATATTCGTGAATTTCTGGCCGACAGTCTGACGCCGCTCGCCGTGTACCGGCGGCTGGAGTCCATCTCACCCCATCGCTTCCTGTTCGAGAGCGTCTCGGGCGGCGAGCGGGTGTCGCGTTTCAGCTTCCTCGGAGCGGCGCCTCGGGAGATCTACCGTCTCTATCCGGACCGCCTCGAAGTCGAGCGTGGAAAGCGCCGCGAGGCTCTGCCGGGGGCTCCGCTCGACGCTCTGCACGAGGTGCTCCACTCGATTTCGACCGAGTCCGGACCCATCCCGTTCACCGGCGGTTTCGTGGGTTACTTCGGCTATGACCTGATCCGCATGGTCGAGCGGCTGCCGAACCGTCCATCCGATCCGTTCGAGCTGCCGGTGGCCCTGCTGGCCCGGTTCGACACCCTGGTCCTCTTCGATCACGCTCACCAGAGGGTGCTCGCCATCGCCAACGAGATCGAGGGCGAGGTAGGAGTGGCGGAGGCCGAGAAACAGCTCGCCCGGATCTCCAAGGCCTTGACCGAGGAGGCGGGCGGCGGCGGGGTCGCCATGCCGGGCCAGCCTCCGGGACCGGCCGCCACCGACATGCCGAGCATGGACGGCGCGTCCTTCCGCCGGGCCGTTCTTCAAGCCAAGGAGTACATCGCCGCGGGTGACATCTTTCAGGTGGTGCTCGCCCGCCGGTGGCGGGTGCCGCGGCGGATCGAGCCGCTCGCCCTCTACCGGGCCCTGCGCATGGTGAACCCGAGCCCCTACATGGTGCTGCTCGAGACCCCGGACGTCTCGCTGGTCGGCGCCTCGCCCGAGATGCTGGTGCGCAAGCAGGGCCGGCACATCGAGACCCGGCCCATCGCCGGCACCCGGCCGCGGGGCATGGACGCCGACGGCGACCGGCGGCTGGCCGAGGACCTGCTGGCGGACCCCAAGGAGCGGGCCGAGCACGTGATGCTGGTCGACCTGGGGCGGAACGACCTCGGCCGGGTGGCGATGCCGGGGAGCGTGCGGGTGCCGAGCTTCATGGAGATCGAGAACTACAGCCACGTCATGCACCTGGTCTCGGGCGTCGAGGCCGAGATCGACACGGGGAAGGACGCGCTCGACGCTCTCCTCTCCTGCTTCCCGGCCGGCACGGTCTCGGGCGCGCCCAAGATCCGCGCCATGGAGATCATCGACGAGCTGGAGCCCGAGGCCCGCGGCCCCTACGCCGGCGCCGTGGGCTACCTTTCCTACTCCGGGGACCTCGACACCTGCATCGCCATCCGCACCCTCGTCGTGAGAGAGAACGAAACCTCAGTCACGGCCGGGGCCGGCATCGTGGCCGACTCCGATCCCGCGGCCGAGGAGCGGGAGACCAAGAACAAGGCGGCGGCCCTGCTCACCGCCGTGGCGCTCGCCGAAGAGCTGGAGAGACGATCGTGATCCTCATGGTGGACAACTACGACTCCTTCACCTACAACCTCGTCCAGTTGCTGACGGCGGCCGGAGCGAAGGTGGAGGTGGTGCGCAACGACGCCGAGAGCGCAGAGGCCCTGCTGGCTAGGAAACCCGACGGGATCGTGCTCTCGCCCGGCCCGGGCCGTCCCGAGGACGCGGGGGTGTGCCTGGACCTGATCCGGCTGCGCGCCAACGTACCGCTCCTGGGCGTCTGCCTGGGTCACCAGGCCCTGGGGGTCGCCTTCGGGGCCACGGTGGACCGCGCGCCACGGCTGATGCA
Source organism: uncultured Thermoanaerobaculia bacterium (assembly GCA_964245465.1). Lineage (GTDB taxonomy): Bacteria > Acidobacteriota > Thermoanaerobaculia > Multivoradales > UBA5704 > DATARR01. Next base: position 9,497 of record CAXTNS010000141.1, on the reverse strand, counting down.
CGGCAAGACCTCACCCGTGCGGCACGGCGATCAGGACGTCTTCGCCGGCCTGCCGAATCCCTTCGAGGCCACCCGCTACCACAGCCTGGAAGTGAAGGAGGGGACCCTGCCGGAGGAGCTGGAGTCCCTGGCCTGGGCCGACGACGGGACGCTCATGGGCCTGCGCCACCGCGCGCTGCCGTACTGGGGAGTGCAGTTCCATCCCGAGTCGGTGTTGACGGGCTCCGGCCCGCCCCTGCTCTCGAACTTCATCGATCTCTGCCGGGGTTGCAAGGCTGGAGAGCCCAATGCCTGAGCTCGACGCTCGTTCCGCGCTGGTGCGCGTGACGGCCGGCGAGAGCCTCACCCGCGAGGAGACGGAGGATCTCTTCGGCCAGCTTATGGACGGCATGGTCACCGAGACGCTGAAGGCGGCGCTGCTAGTCGCGTTGCGCATGAAGGGGGAGGCGGTCGCCGAGATCTCCGGCGCCGCCGCCGCCATGCGCCGCAGGGCCATCCCCATCCCCCATCAGCGCCAAGGCCTGGTGGACACCTGCGGCACGGGGGGCGACGGCCGGGGCACGTTCAACATCTCGACGGCGGCGGCCCTGGTGGCCGCGGCGGCGGGCGTGCCGGTCGCCAAGCACGGCAATCGCTCGGTCTCCAGCCGCTCGGGGAGCGCCGACGTGCTCGCCGCTCTGGGGGTGAAGATCGAGATCGATCCCGAAACAGCCGGCCGCACGCTCGACACCGTGGGCATCGCCTTCCTCTTCGCCCCCTTGCTTCACCCGGCCATGCGCGAGGTGATGCCGGTGCGGCGCGAGCTGGGCCTGCGCACCATCTTCAACGTCCTGGGACCGCTCACCAACCCCGCGGGCGCCCGGCGGCAGGTCATGGGCGTCTACACAGAGAGCCTGGTCGAGCCGATCGGCTACGTGCTGCGCGACCTCGGGGCGGAGCACGCCCTGGTGGTCCACGGCGACGGGCTCGACGAGATCACCACCACGGGCCGCACCCGTGTGGCCGAGGTGCGGGACGGCGAGGTGCGGATCCACGAGCTGGAGCCGGAGCGCTTCGGCCTGCGACGCGCCCGCCTGGAAGACTCGGCGGGAGGCGCGCCCGAGGACAACGCCGCTGCTGTGCGCCGGGTCTTCGGCGGCGAGATCGGACCCCTTTCAGACGTCACGGCCCTGAACGCCGGAGCCGCCCTTTATGTGGGCGGCATCGCAGCCACGCTGGAGGAGGGTGTCGAGCGCGCCCGTGAAGCGATCGCTTCGGGGGCCGCCGCGACCAAGCTCGAAGAGCTGAGGAGCTTCCCGGGATGAGCGCTCCCGATGTTCTCCTGCGCATCACCGGGCGCCGCCGCGAGCGGATCGCGGAAGCGGGCGGGATCGGGGCGGATTCGGCGGACATCGCCGAGGGCGCGCCTCGTACCCCTGCGGACAATGCTTTCCTGGCCGCTCTCCGGCTTCGCCGCGGCATCCCCAATGTCATCGCCGAGGTCAAGATGGGCTCGCCTCGCCTGGGGTCGCTCCACGGCCGGGTCGATCCCATCGCCCAGGCGCGGATCTACGGGGAGAACGGCGCGGCGGCTCTCTCCGTGGTGGTCGAGCCCGACTTCTTCCATGGCGGCTACGACCTCCTGGCCGACTGCCGCGAGGCCTCGGGCCTGCCGGCCATCGCCAAGGACTTCATCGTCGATCCCGTCCAGCTCCTGTGGGCCCGCGAAGCCGGGGCGGACGCCATCCTGTTGATCGCCGCGCTCTATGAGCCCGAGGAGATGGCGCGCTACGCCCGTCTCGCCCGCGGCCTGGGACTGGTGCCGCTCGTCGAGACCCACGACGCGGACGACATCGCCAAGCTCGGCGGAGAGCCTTGGGAGATCGTAGGCATCAACAACCGGAACCTGCGCACGTTCGACGTGGACCTCGAAAACTCGATCTCGCTGCTGGCGGGTCTTCCAGCCGAGGCCGTCAAGGTGGCTGAGAGCGGCATCCGCGACGGGCTGGACGTGGCCCTGCTGCGCGAGAACGGCTTCGACGCCTTCCTGATCGGCGAGTCGCTCCTGCTCGCCCCGGACCCGGCGGAGAAGCTGCGGTCTCTCTTGATCGGACCGGAGATCTGAACGGTGCCTGTCAAGGTCAAGATCTGTGGCGTCACCGATCCGGCCAACGCTCTGGCGGCCGTGGAATTGGGCGCCGACTACCTGGGGTTAAACTTCTATCCAGGCAGCCCGAGGTTCGTGGAGGCCAGCCGGGCGCTGGAGATCGCCAGCGCTGTGGCCGGACGGGTGCCGCTCGTGGGCGTGTTCGTCAACGCCCCCGCCGCCGAGATCGAGGAGATCTCCAACCGCGTGGGGCTCGACTTCGTCCAATTCAGCGGCGATGAAGGTCCCGAGACCGTGGCCCCGTTCGCGGGGCGGGCGATCAAGGCCTTCCGCACCGGGGGCCTGCCGGGCCGCGAGGAGATCGCAGCCTACGGAGCCCTCTGGGGTGTCCTGATCGACGCGCTCCACGGCTCGCTCTACGGCGGCACGGGGACGGCCTGGGATTACGGCTCGGTCAGGGGAGACGGCCCGGGGCGGCTCTTCCTGGCCGGCGGCCTGGGACCGGACAACGTCCGGCGGGCCGTCGAGACCGTGCGGCCCTGGGGCGTGGACGTCTGCTCGCGGGTGGAATCCGCTCCCGGATTGAAAGATGTCGAGCTGCTGCGGCGGCTTTTTATGGAGGTGAGGCATGGCGAGACCCAGACCCCTTCCTGACCCGGAAGGTTACTTCGGCCGGTACGGCGGCCGCTTCGTTCCCGAGACGCTCATGGCGCCGCTCGCGGAGCTGACCCGCTTTTATGACAAGGCCAGCCGCTCCCGCGCCTTCCGCCGCGAGATCACGGCCCTGCTCAACGACTTCGCCGGCCGCCCCACGCCGCTCTACTTTGCCGAGCGGCTCTCCGAGGAGTTGGGCGGCGCGCGCATCTTCTTCAAGCGCGAGGACCTGCTCCACACCGGCGCGCACAAGATCAACAACGCCATCGGCCAATGCCTGCTCACGCGCCTGATGGAGAAGGAGCGGGTCATCGCCGAGACCGGCGCCGGCCAGCACGGGGTGGCGACCGCCACGGCCGCGGCTGCCCTGGGCCTCTCCTCCACCGTCTACATGGGCTCCGAGGACATGCGCCGCCAGCGGCTGAACGTGGACCGCATGCGGCTGCTGGGCGCGGAGGTCGTACCGGTGGACTCCGGAAGCTGCACGCTCAAGGACGCCATCAACGAGGCCCTGCGCGACTGGGTCACCAACGTCCACACGACCCATTACGTCCTGGGGTCGGTGCTCGGGCCGGACCCGTTCCCGCGCATGGTGCGCGATTTCCATCGGGTCATTGGGGACGAGGCGCGGCTGCAGCTCAAGCGCCAGACGGGGAGCGAGGCGCCGGACCTGGCCGTGGCCTGCGTGGGCGGCGGCAGCAACGCGATCGGTCTGTTCACGGCCTTCCTCCAGGACACCCGGGTGCGCCTGATCGGTGTCGAGGCCGGCGGCCGGAGCTTCAGCCGGGGCGAGCACGCGGCCCGCTTCTCCGGCGGCGCGCTCGGCGTGCTCCATGGCACCCGCACCTTCGTGCTCCAGGACGAAGAGGGGCAGATCTCCACCACCCATTCCGTGTCCGCGGGCCTCGACTATCCGGCCGTGGGACCTGAGCACGTCTGGCTGCACGACGAGGGCCGGGTGGAGTACAGCTCGGCCACGGATGAGGAGGCGATCGCCGCCTTCCACCGGATGGCCCGCACCGAGGGCATCCTGCCGGCCCTGGAGAGCTCGCACGCGATCGCCGAGGTGATCAAGCGAGCCCCCCGGCTGTCGCGCAAGCGGGTCGTCCTCGTGAATCTCTCGGGCCGCGGGGACAAGGACGTCGAGTCCGTGCTCGCGTGGGACGCCGAGCACGCTACGGAAGAAGGGAACGTGGAATCCTTCGCGGCAGCCGCCGCCCGGCGAGGAGAGACGCGATGAGCGCGATCGACGAAGTCTTCTTCAAGTGCTCCCATGAGGGGAGGGCCGCCTTCATTCCCTTCCTCATGGCGGGTGATCCCGACCTGAACGCCACGGCCGAGTACCTGGAGGCTCTGGCGGCCGGCGGGGCGGACGTCATCGAGCTGGGGGTGCCGTTCAGCGACCCGATCGCCGACGGTCCGGTCAACCAGCGGGCCGCGGTGCGGGCCCTGGAGTCCGGCACCAAGCTCTCGGGCATCCTCCAACTCGTGGCCCGGCACCGGGACCGGCTGGGCATCCCCATCGTCCTGTTCACCTACTTCAACCCCATCCATGCCCGCGGCGTCGAGCGTTTCGCCGAGCAGGCCGCGGCCTCGGGGGTGGACGGCGTTCTCTGCGTCGACCTGCCGCCCGAAGAGGGAGAGAGGGACTTCATCCCGGCCCTGCGCGAGCAGGGAGTCGACACGGTCTTCCTGCTCGCCCCCACCAGCACTCGCGAGCGGCTGAGCAAGGTGGGCGAGGCCTCCACGGGCTTCGTCTACTACGTCTCCCGCACGGGGGTCACGGGGGAGCGCACAGCCCTGGCGTCCGACCTCGTGCGTGACGTCAAGCGCCTGCGCAAGCGGCTCGACCAGCCTCTGGCCGTGGGGTTCGGCCTCTCGACGCCCCAGCAGGTGGCGGCGGTGGGGGAGATCGCCGCCGGGGGCGTGGTCGGCC
>CAXTNS010000141.1:1726-4811 GCA_964245465.1 uncultured Thermoanaerobaculia bacterium | reverse complement strand
CGGCAGCGCCCTGGTGCGGCTCGTGGAGGAGAACGCGGGCGCTTCCGGTCTTCCTCTGATGCTGGAGGACCGGGTGCGGGACCTCTCCGCCCCCTTGCGGCAGCGGGCCGAGAGAAGGCGCGCCGGATGAATGACCGCCACGTAGAAAGAGAGATCGCGGCTGAGGTCCATGGCCGCTATCTGATCGAAGCGCCGGCTGATCCCAAGGGCTGCCCCCTCCTCGTGGGCTTTCACGGCTACGGTGAGAATGCCGAACGCCATCTGGAGGAGCTGCGCCGGCTGCCCGGCTCCTACCGCCGGGTGCTCTGCGCCGTGCAGGCTTTGCATCCTTTCTATAACCGGACGGGCGAAGTGATCGCGAGCTGGATGACCCGCCTCCAGCGTGAGCGGGCGATCCTCGACAACCTCCGCTACGTGGCGAGCGTTGTGGCGGAGGTCAAGCGCGAGCTCCCCGTCTCTGACCGGCTCGTTTATCTGGGCTTCTCCCAAGGCGCGGCCATGGCGTACCGGGCTGCCGCGGGCTCAGGCCATGCCTGTCACGGGGTGGTTGTGCTGGGAGGAGACGTGCCGCCAGAGCTCGAGGACAACCTCAGCCACCTCCCTCCGATTCTCCTGGGCCGTGGCTCCAGCGAGGAATGGTATGACGCCACCAAGATGGAGCACGACGTCGAGCTGCTGCGCGGGAAGGGCATCGACATCCGCCCGTTCATCTTCGAGGGCGGCCACGAATGGACGAATGAGTTCCGCGCCGAGGCCGGCCGGTTCCTGGACGAGGTGCTCCGGCCAGCCTCGTAGCGTAGGGCGCCTGCCGCTTCAACCCCACCTCCGGAGTGCCAGAGATCCAAGCGGAAGTTTTTACAGGCTGAAGGAAAAGGAGGCAATGAAAAAGGGCGTCCGGCTCACGACGAACGCCCTCATAGATAAGCCTCGAAAAGCTGCTGGAAGCGCGACTTACTGACCGGCTGGCGGGGTGGCCTCGGAGGTCATCGGCTCCGACGTGGTCATGTCAGAACCCATGCCCATGCCCATGCCCGTGTCCGTGCCCATCGTGTCGGTCGACGTCGTCATCGGCTCCGTGGTCATGGTGTCGGATGACGTGGTGTCACTCGTCCCGGGGGTTGTTTCGTCAGTCCCCTCGTCCTTCTTGCACCCGGCGAACGGGATCAAGAGGAAGGCCAGCAGGCACAGGAGCGTCAGGTGAACGGACAGCTTCTTCATTTTGTTTTCTCCCTTGTTAAATGAAACTGATTTGAGACGACAGGGCGACTGCCTTACCCGTTGTCGCCCACTTTGATCAGGTTGATGACCCTCGTCACACCATCGGTGTTCCGAGCGAGCTGCTCGGCCTTGGTGCGAGCCTCTTCCTTCGCTACACGACCCTGGAGCGTCACCACGCCCTCGTTCGAGTCGACGTCGATGTTGAACGGGTTGATGTCCCCGTCCGCCGCGAGCTTCGCCTTGACCTTGGCGGTGATGGCGGCATCGTCGACCTGGGTTCCAGCAGACCTCGTCGAGCTGCACGCACCAAGCGACAGCGCTAGCACCAGCGCCAGGCAGACGGCCGACAAGCGCAGCAGTAAATGGTTACGGTTCATTGCATCCTCCTCCTCACGGGTTGACCAGTTCGTTGTTGTTGAGTCCGTGGCATCAGATCCACGCGCACAGAGTTGCTCTGAAGCAGAATTTGTGCCACAGCCTCCTGTGTCCTGGTCACGAGTGAGTCGTCGGACGGCCGGGGAGTATACAACCTCCCGAGCGGCTCCTCAAGGGGGAGAAGCCCAAGCCGTTCCGTAAAAACGATTCCTACCACGCCCAGCCGCCAGATTACACGTCGCGGTAGGTGTTGAGGCGATTGTACAGGGTTTTGAGGCTTACGCCCAGTATGTCCGCCGTCTTCCGCTTGTTGCCGCCGTACGCGTCCAGGGTGGCCATGATGAGCCGGCGCTCGACCTCCTCGATGGAGGTGCCCACCTGGAAGTTCAGGCTCCGCACCGAGCCCGAATCGCCACCCACCTCCCGCGGCAGGCAGCGCGGCGTGATCTCGTTGTCGGCCATGATGAAGGCCCGGTGGACCACGTTCTTGAGCTCGCGGACGTTGCCCGGCCAGATGTGGCTGCGCAGGCGGTCGAGAGCCTCTTCGGTGAACACCTTGCCCGTGCCCTGGCGCTCGTTGAGCTGACCCAGGAAGTAGTCCGCCAGGAGTTGGACGTCGTCGCCCCGCTCGCGCAGCGGCGGCATGTGGATCGGGAACACCTGCAACCGGTAGAGCAGGTCCTCGCGCATCTTGCCGTCGTTGACGGCCTTCTGCGGGTCGCGGTTGGTGGCGGCGATCACCCGCACGTCCACTTCGACCGGCTGGTCGCCGCCGATCCGCACCACGGTGCCGGTCTCGAGCACGCGCAGGAGCTTGACCTGGAGCTCGATCGGCATCTCGGTGATCTCGTCGAGGAAGAGGGTGCCCATGTGGGCGCGCTCGAAGTAGCCCTTGTGGCGGCGCTGGGCGCCCGTGAAGCTCCCCCGCTCGTGGCCGAAGAGCTCGCTCTCGATCAGGGTGGGCGAGATGGCGCCGCAGTTGAGCGGCAGGAACGGCGCCTTGGTCCGGCGCGAGAGCAGGTGGAGCGTCTGCGCGGCCAGGTCCTTGCCGGTACCGCTCTCGCCGATCAGGAACACCGAGGCGTCCGTGGGCGCCACCCGGTTGAGCATCTCATAGAGGGCCTGCATGGGAGACGACGCCCCCAGGAGCAGGCCGAGCCGGCCGACCTCTGGGGTTTCGGAGACGGGCGCCGCCGCTTGGACGGACGGCTGGACGCTCGCCACGTTGGCCAGGATGCTCTTCAGGCGCCCGATGTCCAGCGGCTTCGTCAGGTAGTCGCTGGCCCCGAGGCGCAACGCCTGCACGGCGCTCTCGACGTCGGCGTGGCCGGTCATCAGCACCACCTCGGTCGAGGCGCCGAGCTCCAGGTCCTTGAGCAGGTCGATGCCGCTGCCGTCCGGGAGATAGAGGTCGACCAGGGCCACGTCCGGCGTGCGGTGGCTGACCTGGGCGCGGGCGCCGGCGATCCGATCCGCGATATCGCCGCGGTTC
>CAXTNS010000141.1:0-1716 GCA_964245465.1 uncultured Thermoanaerobaculia bacterium | reverse complement strand
CGACGGTTCCCGTACGCCTCGAGCAGGAAGAATGTCGAGAGAGCCGCTCCCGTGACCGCTCCGAGCGTGTTGAGGCCGTAGAGCAGCGCGAGGTTACGACGCGAGGCGTCGTCGGCCGTCTCGGCCGCACGCGCCGCCGCCGGGAGTGTCCCGCCCATCAGCACCGTCGGGACGGCGAGCACGAGCGCCAGGCTGATGACCTGGGCGCGGGCGTCGCGCAACGTGCAGGCCGTATTGGTGGTGAAGCCCTGCCCCTCGATCAGCTCGGCGAGCGCTGAGAGAAAATTTGGATCGTCATCGACCGCGAGTGCGTGTGGCATGGTCACCTCACTCCTTCTTACCGGTACCCGGGTTCCCCAAGATTGTCAATTCTACCTCATATGCGCGCGGCCCCCCGGCGGAGGTGTCCCCAGCCGCCGGACCGGCCGCCCGCACCTCGCCGCCGTGGGCGGCCAGGATCGCCCGCGCCACCCAGAGCTGGGCGAGCGCTCCACCCGGTGAGAAGCGCAGGTCGAACCCGGGGACCGGCCCCTCCGGTGGCGGCGTCTCCGCCGGACTGTCCACGCCCGCGGCGCCGTGGATGCGCAGGCGGGCACGAGCGCGATCGCCGTGGTCACCGCGATCGCTCACGGGCTCCAGGTGGACGTGGAGGGTCCCCTGCTTCGGTACACCCGCCAGGGCGGCCAGGGAGAGGTGGAGCAGGGCTTGGCGCAGGAGGTAGCGATTGCCCTGGGTGGTCACCGGCTGGTCCGGCAGCTCGGCTTTCACCTGGACCTGCTGCTTGCGGGCCGGGGCCACAAGGAGGGCGGCCAGCTCTTCGGCCAGCTCCCGAATATCCATCGTCTCGGTCTTGTCGCTCCGCGGCGAGATGAAGCCCAGGAAGATCTCGAGCCCCTTGTGCAGGCGGGAGAGCTCCTCCTTGAGCACGGTGGTGTACTTGAGCAGCTTCTCGCGGTTGTTGGGGTCCGCGGCCCGCCCGGAGGCAATCATCTCCTTGAGGATCTCGATGTTGAAGACCATCGCGTTGATCGGCGCCCGCAGGTCGTGGGCCACGGCCGGCGAGATCTGCGCCACCGAGCGCATCTGCGAGGTCAGGCGCAGGTCCATCTCCAGGCCCGCCAGGGTCCCGCAGTCCTGCACGAGCACGACGCCACCCCCTTCGGGATCGCGGCGCAGATCGAACGCCAGGCGCCGCGGTGGGGGCGCCGCGGTATCTCCCAAGGATTGGGCGCCCTCCGGCCGGGGCTCGGCCGGCACCGGCAGGTCGAGGACGGCCCAGCGGGTGGCTCCTCCCACGCCGTTCCAGCTCAGGCCGGCGCCCTCGAGCCGGGGCTTGAGCTCCGCCCAGAGGCGCTCCAGCTCAAAGCCATCCGAGCAGCCGAGCAGCTCGAGCGCCCGCTCGTCGGCGAAGCGCAGGGCTCCGCCCGGCCCCAGGCTCGCGATGCCGGGACCCAGGACCTCCGCCAGATCGTCAGGAGACGAGCCGGTCCGGGGAGGGGTCAGAAGAGGCTGGGATACTTCCATGGCTCGTTTGTCTCCAACAATCGTCCAAGGATCGTCCAAGGATCGCGTCGAGTCGGATGGCGCGGCGCGTATTTATAGAAGGTCGGGGGGCGCGGCGCAAGCGATCGCCCGATCCTCCCCGCCGCCAGGTGCGGAAAGCATTTTTCATGTATTTCTGATCGTCGAGGTGGACCGCTCCGCCAGGGCCGAGGC